>NZ_SRLW01000042.1:0-44375 GCF_006518215.1 Myxococcus sp. AB025B | reverse complement strand
CCGCTGTCCACCACGGCCTCGTCCCCACGGGCTCAGGCAGTGATTGCAGGGCATGCGGTGGGCCCGTTAAAGGGGGCCACCATGCCGCTCAGCCTGCTCGACACCTTTCGCGTCCTCGCCTCGTTCGACCCACCGCGAGGTGCCCTCAAGGGCGCGCCCTGGGAGGAGTACGTGGACTGGGCCATCGCCCAGGGCCTGGCTCCGCTGGCGGCCTACAACCTGGAGTACCGCCTGGGCGCCAGCGCCGCGCCCGAGTGGGCCCGCGACAGGCTGCTCTCCGTCTACCAGGGCTCCGTCAACGACAACGTGATGAAGCTCGTCAACTTCAAGCAGGTCGTCGACGAGCTCGAAGGACGCAAGCTGGTCCTCATGGGCTCGGCCGCCTTCGCCGAGGCGCTCTATCCGCACATCGGCTTCCGCCCCGTGCTCGAGCTGCAGCTGCTCCTGCGCCGCATGGACGTGGACGGCTTCGCCGGCTTCCTCTCCAACCACGAGTTCAAGCCGGAGGCGGACACCTCCCACAGCGGTGCCACCAGGGTCGTCACGGACGGCCGCACCGCCATCCACCTCTACTCTGACATCCTGGGTCCCCAGCGCCGCGAGCAGACCGCCGGCATCATCGAGCGCGCCAAGCCCATGAAGGTCTACGGCCCCTCCATGTACCGGGCCGACCTGGAGGATTCGGTCCTCCTGGTCTGCCTGGAGCACGCGCGTCAGGGGTACGACGTACCCTGGCTGTCCTTCATCGACCTCCGCGAGCTCGTCACGGGCGCCAAGTGGATGGGCGGTGTCTACTCGCGTCCCTTGGACGTGCCCGCGCTGCTCGCCCGGGCCGCCGACTGGCGCCTGGAGCGCGCCCTGTACACGTCGCTGTCCATCATCGCCCGCCTCTTCCCGGAGGCCGCGGCCGACGCCACCGCCGCGCTGCCGCCCCTGCGCCGGGCGACGCGCGAGCTGTTGGACCGCACGGTGGTGGGTCCAGTCAGCACCCCCGGGCGGACCTCGGCTCTCAGGGGCTTGGAAAGAGTGCGCCGCCTGCTCACCGGGCAGTGAGCCCGCCCGGTTGCTGAACTGCCCCAGGGACGGGCTTCCTTTCCGAGCGCGTCCCGGCGTATGAGTTCTGGTCAAGACACCTCCCCACTGGGACTCCTTCAATGCGTATTGCCATCATCGGAACGGGCTACGTCGGCCTGGTCGCGGGCACCTGCTTCGCGGACTCGGGCAACGACGTCACGTGCGTGGACATCGACGAGCGGAAGATTCGCATGCTCCAGGCGGGCGAGGTGCCCATCTACGAGCCCGGGCTCGAGGAGCTCATCAAGAAGAACGTGCGCGAGAAGCGCCTGTTCTTCACGCGCGACCTGGCCGAGGCCGTCTCCAACGCGCACGTGGTGTTCATCGCCGTGGGCACGCCCGAGGGTGAGACGGGCGACGCCGACCTCCAGTACGTGCTGGCCGCCGCCGAGCAGATCGGCAAGGCGATGAAGCAGTACACGGTGGTGGTGGACAAGAGCACCGTGCCGGTGGGCACCGCGGACAAGGTGCGCGAGGCCATCCGCAAGGTGACGAGCGTGGAGTTCGACGTCGTCTCCAACCCGGAGTTCCTCAAGGAGGGCGCCGCGCTGGACGACTTCCTCAAGCCGGACCGCGTCGTCATCGGCGTGGACTCCGAGCGCGGCCGCAAGGTGATGGGCGAGCTGTACGCGCCCTTCGTGCGCACCGAGAACCCGGTGCTCTTCATGGACACGCGCTCGGCGGAGCTGACCAAGTACGCCGCCAACGCGATGCTCGCCACGCGCATCTCGTTCATGAACGACATCTCCGCGCTCTGCGAGAAGGTGGGCGCGGACGTGGACTTCGTGCGCAAGGGCCTGGGCTCGGACAAGCGCATCGGCTACCCGTTCCTCTTCCCGGGCGTGGGCTACGGCGGCTCGTGCTTCCCCAAGGACGTGAAGGCGCTGGGCGCCACCGCGCGCGAGTTCGGCCTGGAGCTGGATTTGCTGCGCGCCGTGGAGCGCACCAACGAGCGGCAGAAGAAGCTCTTGGTGAACAAGGCGGCCAAGCACTTCGGCTCTCTGGAGGGCAAGAAGTTCGGCGTGTGGGGCCTGGCCTTCAAGCCGAAGACGGACGACATGCGCGAGGCGCCGTCCATCGAGGTCATCGAGGGCCTCATCGGCAAGGGCGCCACGGTGGTGGCGCACGACCCGGTGGCCACGCACACGGCCAGGCGCGTCTTCGGTGACCGCATCCGCTACGCCAGCGTGCCCTACGAGGCGCTGGAGGGCGTGGACGCGCTCTTCGTCGTCACGGAGTGGAACGAGTTCCGCCACCCGGACTTCGAGCGCATGAAGTCGCTGATGAAGGCGCCGGTCATCTTCGACGGCCGCAACGTGTTCGACCCCGTGCGCATGCGCGAGCTGGGCTTCACGTACTACGGCATCGGCCGGCGGTGAGCCGGGGCGGTTCACTCGATGCGTTGACGGGGCTGCGCTTCTTCGCGGCCCTGCACGTCGTGCTGTTCCACTTCGCGCGTCCGGCCCTGGCGCCGGCGCCCGAGTGGCTGCAGAACCTGGTGGGCGCGGGCTTCTCGGCCGTGGGCGTGTTCTTCGTCCTGTCCGGCTTCGTGCTCGCCTGGAACTACCTGGACGCGGACGGGCGCATGGAGACGGGCACGCGCGCCTTCCTCGCGGCCCGCGTGGCCCGCGTCTATCCCGTCTACCTGCTCACCTTCCTGCTGTCCGCGCCGCCCACCATGCTCGCCTCGTTCGCGAGCAACGCGTGGCACGTGGCCGCCGTGAAGCTCGCGGTGGCGGCGGTGGCGACGCTGGCCCTGGTGCAGGCGTGGGTGCCGCTGCTCGCGCTGTACTGGAACCCGCCGGGCTGGTCCGTGGCGGTGGAGGCGTTCTTCTACGCGCTGTTCCCGAAGCTCGCGCGCGGGCTGTCGCGCCTGAAGCCGTCCCTGGTGCCCGTGGCGCTGGGCGCGACGTGGGTGCTGGGGCTCGTGCCGCCGGTGCTCTACCTCGCGCTGCGGCCCGATGGGCTGGACAGCGTGGACGCGCATTCCTGGGGCGCGTGGCTGGCGGTGCTCAAGTTCGCGCCGCTCTCGCGCCTGCCGGAGTTCCTCTTCGGCGTGCTCCTGGGCTGGTGCTTCGTGCGCGAGCGGCAGGCGGGCGTGGCGAAGGGCTCGGGCGCGGTGCTGGCGGCCTTGGGCGCGGCGCTGCTGGTGGCGGCGGGCGCGGCGGGCGAGCGGATTCCGTACGTGCTGATGCACAACGCGCTGTTGGCGCCCGCGTCGGGGCTGCTCGTGTACGGGCTGGCGCGGGGTGGGGGCCTGCTGGGCCGGGTGCTGTCACGCCCGTGGGCGGTGCACCTGGGCTCGGCGAGCTACGCGCTGTACCTGCTCCAGTACCCCGCGGGCGAGGCGGCGATGAAGCTGGAGCGCGTGCTGTCGCCGTGGGTGGACCTCAACACGCCGTGGGGCTGGCTGGGCTCGGTGCTGCTGTTGGCGCTGCCCGCGTCCGTGCTGGTGCACCGCTACGTGGAGACACCGCTGCGCTCCCGGGTGCGAAAGGCGCTGCAGCCGTGGGTGGACGCGGAGGGTGCATCCACGCGCGCGCGGCCGGTGGCGCCGGGGGCCTGAGGGGCCCGCGTCCTCAGTCGATGCCGCCCTCGCGGGCGATGCCGCACTCGCGCTTGCCCTCGGCGGTTTCAATCTTCTTGCAGTCGCAGCCGGCGAGCTTCGTCTCGCAGACGGCTTCCTGCTCGGGCGTGGGCTCCACCCGGCTCTCCTCGCGCGAGGCGTTCTGGAGACAGAGTTCCTTCTCCACCGAGTTGATGGAGCAGTCGCACAGCTTCTCGGACAGCTCGCGGCAGGGCCCCTTGCAGCCGGCGAGGCCGGACAGGGTGGCGCAGAGGAGGGCGGTGGCGAGCAGGAAGCGGCGCATGGGTGCGGGCGAAGATGCCAGAAGGTCTTCGGGATGCAAGCCCACTCGGGGGCCGGAGGGGTTTTCAACGCCGGACAGGGAGGGAGGGGCTTCGCGCCTGCCGGCCCTGTTTGCCGCCGAGCAGGAGGTGCGGGCCGGAAAGCAGAGGGTTCCGGAGGCCATGCCATACTCGCAGGCCCGCTCGAATGGCCCCCTCGCAACGCAGCAGCTCCCGGTATACCCGGCTCGCCGAAGTGGCCCTGGCCACGCTCGTCGTCGTGTGTCCGCTGGCGCTCGGCGGCGCGGCGAAGTGGGTGCTCGTCCCGCTGGGCCTCCTCTCCGGCGCGGCGGCCCTGCTGGCGTGTATCGGCGCGCGGCGACACGGGCAGTCACTGCGCTTCCCGCTCGTGGCCGTGCCCCTGGCGGCGGGCGCGGCGCTGTGCGCGGTGCAGCTCGTCCCCCTGCCCTCGGGCGTGCTGGGGTGGGTGAGCCCGGAGGCCGCGGCGCTGCGGGAGTTCGCGCTGGAGCCCCTGGGCCTGGGCGGCGCTCGGCCCGTGTCGCTGGACCCGCCGGCCACGTGGCGTGAGCTGTCGAAGCACCTGGCGTACCTGCTCGTCTTCCTCGCCACGGTCCAGGTGTCGCGCTCGAAGGACAGCCGTCGCAGGCTGCTCGCGGTGGTGACCTTCACGGGCGCGGCGGTGACGCTGGTGGGGCTGGGCCACGCGCTCATGGGCGTGACGTCGCTGTTCGGCCTGCGCTCCTGGGTTCACGCGCATCCGACGCTGGTGACGTTCTTCGGCAACCCCAACCACCTGGCGGGCTTCCTCGGACTGGGGGCGTCGGTGGGCGTGGGGCTGGCGCTCACGACGCGTCCACCCACGAAGGCGCTGCCGTATGCGCTGGCGGCGGGCGCGTGTGGATTGGGCGTGGTGCTGACGCTGTCGCGCGGCGGCATCGTGTTCCTCGTCCTCGGTCAGGGACTGCTCGCGCTGTGGCTCGCGCGAAGGCGCCAGGAGGACCGGCGCGGCGTCACGTCCGCGCGGAGCTTCGTCCCGGTGCTGGGGCTCGTGGCGGTGCTGGCCGTGGGCGCGTACGCGGTGGCGGAGCCGCTCTGGGCCGAGGCCCGCTCGGCGGACAGCCTGGAGAAGCTGGGCCAGTCCAAGGTGTCCCTGTGGCCGATGATGGCGAGGGCAGCCGCGTCCTTCCCGGCGCTGGGCATGGGGCGCGGCGCGTTCGAGGCGGCCTTCCCGCGCTACCAGTCCGAGCTCAACCCGAACACGCTCACGCATCCGGAGAACGCCGTGCTCCAGCTGGCGGCGGAGCTGGGGCTGCCCGGGTTGCTGCTGCTGGTCCTGGCCGTCTGGGGCTTCGCGCGGCTGGCGCGGCGCGAGGGGCTGGACGCGCTGGAGGTGTCCGCGCTCGCGGGCGTGGCGGCGCTGGCCCTGCACAACCTCTTCGACTTCAGCCTGGAGCTGCCGGCCTGCGCGGTGGCGGCGCTGGTGGTGCTCGGCACGGTGGCGCGCCCTCGCGAGCGCGACACCTCGGACGCGTGGGCGCTGCCTTCGTCCCTCGTCTCGCTGGGCGCCAGTGGTGTGCTGATGGCGGTGGCGTTGGTGGCCTTGCTGCCCGGTGCCTCGCGACTCTCGGACGCGGAGACCGAGCTGGCGGAGCAGGTCCGTGCGCGGGCGCCGGTGGAGACGGTGCATGCGCGGGGGCTCGCGCTCATCGACCGGCACCCGGCCGACTACCTGCTGTATCGACTGGTGGCCTCCGCGCACGCGGCGCGAGGGGGCGAGGGCGCGAGCCAGACGCTGGCCTTCGTGAATCGCGCGCTGTACCTGGCGCCGCTGGACGCGGTGTCACACCGGGTCGCGGCGCATGCGCTGCTGGCGATGGGGCACCGCTCGCAGGCCTTCCTGGAGTACCGGCTGGCGTACGAGGCGGGCGAGAAGGGCGCGCTCGTGGGCGACGCGGTCCGACGGGCGCGCACGGTGGAGGACCTGGTGGCGATGACGCCGGACTCGCCCGACATCGCCGGGGCGCTGCTGGACGCGCTGTCCTGGCATCTGAATCGTTCGGACCTCGCGCTGGCCTATGGGGCCTGGGCGCGAGAGCACTTCGAGGGCCGCGCCGGTGTCACCGCGCTGTGGGCTCGCGAGACGCGGCTGCGGCTGACGCGCAAGGAACTGCCCGAGGCGGAGGCGGCCTGCGTGCAGGTCGAGCGTCGAGCGCCGGGTGAGCGTGACACCGCGCTCCTGCGCGCCGAGGTGCTCCGGGGGCGAGGCGAGAGCGACGCCGCGCTGAGGGACATCGAGGCCCTGCGCTCACGTCACCCCGAGGACCTGGAGCTGGCCCTCATCCTGGCCTCCTGGCAGATGGACGCGGGCCTGACGCGGCGGGCACGCCAGACGCTCCAGTCGGTGAGCGGACTCGTCACGGACTACCGTCAGCGGGCGCGCCTCTTGTCGATGGAGGCGGACGGGCTCGAGCGGGAGGGGCTCCTGTCGCGCGCGGTGGACCGGCGGCAGACGGTGGCCCGGCTCCTGCCGAGCGCGGAGGCCCACTTCGCGGTGGCGCGGCTGCAGGAGTCACTCAAGCGCTACGACGCGGCGGCCCGCTCGGTGAGCGAGGGACTGGCGCTGTTGCCGCCCGATGCCCGCGAGGCCGCGCGCGCCTGGATGACGCGGCTGGAGTCCGCCGAGCGAGCTCGCGTGGACTCGCGTCGCAAGGAGCTCTTGAGCGACCCGCGCGCGCAGGAGCTGGAGCACCTGCTGGGAGACTCCCGCGAGCCGCTCGTGGAACCCTGACCCTCCTCACGCCGGAATCGGCGCGTCCTGCTCCATCAGGATGGGAGGGATGACGGTGACGGCCGAGGCCGAGGGTTGAAGCCGCTCGTGGATGAACGAGGCGACGAGCGGCCACTCCAGCGTGGCGAAGTCCTGGAAGCGCATCTCCAGGGCCTCCTCGTGCGAGCCCGCGCGGAAGAGCAGGTGCTCGGTGAGGCTCAACGTCTCATCCACCGCCACGGGCAGGCCGTACAGCTCGCCGAAGGGCGGCTCCGCGCCGACCTCGCAGTCCGGGAAGTGGTCGGAGAACTCCCGCTCGGTGGCGAGCCGGGCGGTGCGCACGCCGAGCAGCTCCCGCACGCGCTCCAAATCGACGGTGCCCGCCGCGGGGACGACGAAAATCCAGGGCTGACGGTCCGCCATCACGATGACGGACTTGGCCACGCGCCAGCCGGAGACATGGAGCGCCTCGGCCAGCTCCTGGGCGGTGACCGCCCGGGGGTGCCAGTAGCGCTCGTAGAGGACTCGGTTGCGACGCAGATAGTATTGGATGGAAGCCGGAATCACGGGACGCCACCTCCTTAAACGAAAGGTGTGTCACCGCGACGGTTGGGGCCACGGCACTCCTCGCCCCTCGGGACGGAGCCCCCGGTGCGAGGGCTCGGCGTCCTGTCACTGGAGCAGGCGGGCGGGCATCACTGCTGGAAGTCGTAGACGCTGCCGAGCTTGAGGATGCGCGTCAGCTCGTCCAGCGCCGTCATCGTCTCGCGCGCGAGCAGCGGGTCCTGCAAATCCTTGGGACGCAGCACGTCGCGGTAGTGGCGGCGCACCCAGGCGGCGAGCGATTCGTGCAGGGCGGGCGTGTAGAAGACGTCCGCGTGGATGGCGCGGCGCTCGGTGTCCGTCAGCCACACGCGCTGGCGCAGGCAGGCGGGCCCGCCGCCGTTGTTCATGGACTGGCGCACGTCCAGGTAGTGCACCGCCTTCACCGGTGTGTCCTCGGCCACCACGCGCTCCAGGAAGCCTCGGGCCGCGGGCGTCTCGCGGCTCTCGATGGGCGCGACGATGGCCATCGTCCCGTCCGGCAGCGTCAGCACCTGCGAGTTGAACGGGTACGCCTTCACCGCGTCCTTGGGCGGCAGCTCCGCGCTGCTGGCCACCACCGCGCGGAAGTCCGGGCCCAGCTTCTCGCGCAGCACCTGGAGCAGCCCCGGGTGGTCCACGAAGGCCAGCTCGTGGAGCATGAGGAAGCGCTCGTTGCCCACCGCGAGCACGTCCGTGTGGAAGGCCCCCGCGTCGATGCCCTCGGGGTGCTGCTGCGGGAAGAGCACCGAGCGGGCGTCCAGCTGGTGCAGCCGCGCGAGCGCCTGGCTCGCCTCCAGCGTCTGGCGCGCGGGGAAGCGCTTGGGGCCCGTCACGTCCTGCCACGCGCTGCGGCCCCAGGCGAGCAGGTGCACCCCTGCGTGCCCCGGGGTGGCCAGGCGTGTGTGGTTGGCCGCGCCCTCGTCCGCGAAGTGGCTGCCGGGCGGCAGGGGCGCGTGCACCGCGAAGTGCTTCTCGTCGGCGAAGATGGCGCGAAGCACCGCGTGCGTGGTGTCCGCCTCCAGCGCGCGGTGGAACATCTGCGACAGGTTGGCGGGCGTGAGGTGCACCCGGCCGTCCGCCGTGTCCGAGCTGGGCGCCACGGTGGCCGCGTTGGCGGTCCACATGGAGGACGCGCTGGACGTCAGCCGCAGCAGGTGCTCGGCCTCGCGCGCGGCGCGGGTGATGACCTCCTCGTCGGTGCCGGTGAAGCCCAGCGTCCTCAGGGCGCGCAGCGAGGGGCGCGGCTGGGGAGGCAGCACCGCCTGGCCGACCCCCAGGCCGGAGACGAAGCGCATCTTCTCCAGGCCCTGGAGCGCGGCCTCCCGGGGGTGGCTCGATTCGCCGACGTGACTCTGTGACGCCAGGTTGCCGGGCGACAGACCCGCGTAGTTGTGGGTAGGACCGACGAGCCCGTCGAAGTTGTATTCGCGCATGGGATATGGAGCGACGTGTGGAGCGTCCACCCTTAGCAAAGCGCCTGAAACGTTTCCTCCGGTACCTGCTCATCCGGACGGTCCTGTTGTGCCTTCAACCCCTCCCCCTGGGGTGGGCCCGGGCCCTGGGCTCCCTCCTGGGAGGGTGGGCCTACGCCATCGCCGGCGGTGAGCGCCGCAAGGCCCTGAAGTCCCTGGGCACCGCGTTTCCGGAGAAGTCCGACGCACAGCGGCAGGCGCTGGCCCGCGCGTCCTTCCGTCACCTGGGCGCCGCGGCGCTGGAGGTGGCCTGCACGGGCGCGCTGGACCGGGGGCTGGAGTCGCTGGTGGCGTGGCCGGAGGCGGACCGGGCGGTGCTGGACGCGGCCCTGGCGAAGGGCAAGGGCGTGGTCTTCATCTCCGGGCACGTGGGCAACTGGGAGCTGTTGGCCCGGCGGGTGGCGCGCGCGGGCTACCCCAGCCAGAGCATCGCGAAGGAGACCACGGACCCGCGCCTGACGAAGCTGGTGGAGCGCTTCCGGGAGCGGGGAGGGGTGCGCAGCATCTGGCGGGGCCAGGACGGCGCGGCCCGGGCCATGCTGCGCGCGCTCCGGGCCGGTGAAATCCTGGGGCTGCTCATCGACCAGGACACCAAGGTGCAGTCGCTCTTCGTGCCCTTCTTCGGGCAGCTGGCGGCCACGCCCCGCGCGGCGGCGGACCTGGCCGTGCGCACGGGGGCGGCGGTGGTGACGGGCTTCTGTCACCGCGTGGAGGGCGGCGGCTACCGGCTGGTCATGGAGGACGTGCCCCTGCCCGAGGACGAGGACCGCGAGGCCGCGGCGCTGGCGCTCACCGCCGCCCTGTCCGCGCGCATCGAGGCGGCCATCCGGCGCACCCCCGAGCAGTGGGTGTGGATGCACCAGCGCTGGAAGACGCGGCCCCCCGTCGAGGCCTCCCCCCAGGCCCTGCTCGCCGGGGCGGCGCCGGCCACCGCCCGGTGATAGAAGGCACCCTCGTGTCGCGCTCCGAGCCCGTCCGCCTCCTCGCCCTCTGCCTGCTCGTCGCGGCGTGCTCCCCGCGTCGCCCGGCGGAGGGGGCGTCCCAGCAGCCCCCGCCGCAGGTGGTGCTTCACGGCGCGCGCCTGGTGTCCTACGAGGGCGAGCGCCTGACGCTGTCGGGCAAGGCCGAGTCGCTGACGTACCAGCGCTCCGGCGGCGACGTGCAGGCCACGAACGCGACCTTGCGCATCCCCCCGGGCACCCCCGAGCAGGGCATGTCGGTGGGCACCGAGAAGGGCCTGGACATCAGCGCCCCGAATATGGAGGGCAGCCTCGCGTCCAAGCAGCTCGTGGCGTCCGGCGGCGTGGTGGTGCGCACGGGCGAGGGCATGGTGGTGGAGACGCCGCGGTTGACCTACGACGCCGTGGAGAAGGGCGCCCGGGGCAACGAGGGCGTGAAGGTACGAGGGCCGGCGTACCGGTTGCGCGCGGACCGCTTCGAGCTGTCCTTCCCGGATGAGACGTTCACCTTCGAAGGCTCGGTGGAGACCGTGCTGGGAGAATCAGGGCGTGATTGAGTTCCTCGTGATGGCCTTCTTCGTGGCGCAGCCGGTGCCCGCCGTCGCCGCCGCCACGCCCACGGACGGGGGCACGCCTGCCGCCGCCGCCGCGGGCAGCCCGGGCCAGGGGCCCCTGGGACCCGTGGACCTGAAGGAGCCGGTGCAGATCAACGCCGACCTCATCGAGGGCGGCAAGTCGCAGGCCACGCTCACCGGCAACGTGAAGGTGAAGCACCGCACCCTGGACTTGAAGTGCGACCGGATGACCGCCTACTTCGCGCCGCCCCGCGTGGTGACGCGCGTGGTGTGCACCGGCGGCGTGCACGCGGTGGACGGCGACCGCATGGCCCGCGGCGAGCGCGCCGAGTACGACGTCGCCTCGGGCGTGCTCGTCGTCACCGGCACCCCGGAGGCGCGCCAGGGGACCACGTACATGCGAGGGACGAAGGTCCGCCTCACGCTGGGCAGCGAGAAGCTCGAGGTGGAGAACGCCGTCATCATCTTCGAGTCGCCGCCGTCGGCCCCCTCGTCCCCCAAGCGCAAGGCCGCGCCCGCTCGCACGGCCCCCGTGGCCCCGGAGGCGGCGCCGCGATGAGCGACGCGAAGCTGTACGCGGAGGGGCTCAAGAAGGCCTATCGCGGGCGCCAGGTGGTCAACGGCGTGTCCTTCACCGTGTCCCCGGGCGAGGTGGTGGGCCTGCTGGGCCCCAACGGCGCCGGCAAGACGACCAGCTTCAACATGGTGGTGGGCCTGGTGACGCCCGACGCGGGCCGCGTGCGCGTGGGCGACGAGGACCTCACGCACCTGCCCATGCACCGCCGCGCGCGCCGGGGCGTGGGCTACCTGCCCCAGGAAGCCTCCGTGTTCCGCAAGCTCACCGTGCGCGACAACTTCCTGTCCGTGCTGGAACTGCAGAAGGGCCTGGACAAGAAGGCCCGCGAGGCCCGCGCCAGCGCCATCCTGGAGGAGTTCGGTCTCTCCCACGTCGCGGAGTCCCTGGGGGGCACCCTCTCCGGCGGCGAGCGCCGCCGCGCCGAGATTGCCCGGAGCCTGTTGCCCCAGCCCCGCTTCATCCTCTTCGACGAGCCCTTCGCCGGCGTGGACCCCATCAACGTGGGTGACCTCCAGCGGCAGATCTTCCTCTTGCGCGAGCGGGGCCTGGGCGTCCTCATCACCGACCACAACGTCCAGGACACCCTGGGCATCTGCGACCGAGCCTACATCATCACACAGGGGCAGATCCTCGAGGAGGGCACCCCCGCGGACATCGCCGCCTCGCCCCGCGCGCGCGCCGTCTACCTGGGGGAGCGGTTCCGCCTCCAGCAGCCGCTTTGAGGGACGACTGGCAAGCAGCCAACCGAGTGCATAGACTCCGGTTGGCCCCGCTTTTGCGTCGACAGGTCAACACGACCGAGTCACGCGGAGTGCGTGCAAGCTCTTGGTTTCCTTGTGGAATTTTGAATATGCAAGCAAGGGACCACGATTCGGGCACTAGACGCCGTCAGGGGGCCTTGTTACGTTGGCACGGTCTTTGATTGGTCCCGTGTTGTGTAGGGACTGAATCACTCGGGGAGACCCTGTCTCATGGCGATGGAACTCAAACAAAGCCTGAAGCTTGCGCAGCAGCTGGTGATGACGCCGCAGCTGCAGCAGGCCATCAAGCTGCTTCAGCTCTCCCGGATGGAGCTGCTGGAGCAGGTCCGCGAGGAGATGGATCAGAATCCACTCCTGGAGCAGCCGGACGAGCAGGCACCGGGCGACGTGGGGGACAAGGAGCCCGGAGAGGCGTCGCTGGAGGCGGACAACGTCGAGATTCCGCGCGACGTGGAGCTGCCGTCGGCCTCCGGGGACAACGCCCCGGAGTTCAAGGCGGACGGGGACGGACCCCCGGAGATCGACTGGGAGCAGTACCTCAACAGCTACCAGTTCAACGAGCCCACCACCGCGTCCAACAAGGGCAACGTGGCCACGGACGACCTGCCGTCGTTCGAGGCGAACCTGGTCAAGAAGGAGGACCTGGTCGACCAGCTCCAGGAGCAGTTGGGCACGCTGCGCCTGAACGACGCCGAGCGCCGCATCGCGATGCTCATCCTGGGCAACCTGGATGACGACGGCTACCTCAAGCTGCCGGACATCGAGGGCGACCCGCTCATCCGCCTGGCCAACGAGGCGGACGTGCCGATGCACATCGCCGAGCGCACCCTGCGTCGCATCCAGATGCTGGAGCCGCGCGGCTGCGGCGCTCGCGACTTGCAGGAGTGCCTGCTCATCCAGCTGCAGGGGATGAAGGAGCCGCAGGCGCCGCTGTTGGGCCTCATCATCAAGCGGCACATGAAGTACCTGGAGAGCAAGAACCTGCCCGCCATCGCCAAGGACCTGAAGGTCACCTTGGAAGAGGTGGTGGAGGCGGTGAAGCTGCTCCCGAAGCTGGACCCGAAGCCGGGCCGCAACTTCAGCGGGGACGACGCGCAGTACATCACCCCCGACGTCTTCGTCTACAAGATGGGGGACGAGTACACGGTGGTGCTCAACGACGACGGCCTGTCGAAGCTGCGCATCTCCGGCACCTACCGCAACGCGCTGAAGACGGGCGCGGTGGGCCCCGGCCAGACGAAGGACTTCATCCAGGACAAGCTGCGCAGCGCGGTGTGGCTCATCCGCTCCATCCACCAGCGGCAGCGGACCATCTACAAGGTCACCGAGAGCATCGTGAAGTTCCAGCGCGACTTCCTGGACAAGGGCATCGCGCACCTGAAGCCGCTCATCCTGCGCGACGTGGCCGAGGACATCGGCATGCACGAGTCCACGGTGAGCCGCGTGACGACGAGCAAGTACGTGCACACGCCGCAGGGCATCTTCGAGCTGAAGTACTTCTTCAACTCGTCCATCGCCCGCGTGTCCGGCGAGGACACCGCCAGCGAGGCGGTGAAGCACCACATCAAGCAGCTCGTCGCGCAGGAGGATGCGCGCAACCCGTACTCGGACCAGAAGATCGTCGAGCTGCTCCGCTCGCAGGGCACCGAGATCGCGCGCCGCACGGTGGCCAAGTACCGCGAGGTGCTGAACATCCTCCCCAGCAGCAAGCGCAAGCGGTACTACTGAGCCCGCGACAAGTGGCTCTTGGCGCGCGGTGACGCGCCGACGGACAGTGGGCGTCTCATGAGCGCCCCTGTCCTCCTGCTTCCCTCGGATGAGGGGCTCCCCTGGCGGGAGCCCCTGCCGCTGGTCGTTCCCCCCGTCGTCCTCGAAGGCCGCGCGGTGCGCCTGGAGCCCCTGTCGCTCGAGCACGCCCCGGCCCTCGCCGCGCTGTGCGAGGACGCGCTCTTCACGTACTTCACGGTGGTGCCGCGCACGCTCGCGGACGTGGAGCGCTTCATCGCGGACCGCCTGCGCGGCGCGGAGAAGGGCACCGAGCGCCCCTTCGTCATCCTCGAGAAGGCCACGGGCACGCCGGTGGGCTCCACCAGCTACCTGGACATCCAGCGCGACAGCCGCACGCTGGAGATTGGCTGGACGTGGCTGGGCCGCCGGGTGTGGCGCACGCGCGTCAACACCGAGTGCAAGTTCCTGCTGCTCCAGCTCGCCTTCGAGTCGCTGGGCGTCATGCGCGTGCAGCTCAAGACGGACCAGCGCAACACGCGCTCGCGCGCCGCGATTGAGCGGCTGGGCGCGAAGTTCGAGGGAATCCTCCGCAACCACGTCCTGGTACGGGGTGGGGTGGTGCGCGACAGCGCCTACTACTCCGTCATCGACACCGAGTGGCCGGAGGTGAAGGCCCGGCTCTCGGGGATGCTCCAGAGGGAGGGCTAGCGAGCAGGCGGGCCGAGGGGAGGTGGGAAAGGCAACGGCGTCATGCCGTTGTGCTCCCGTCAGGCGGGCGCGGGCGGTATAGGTGCGGCCCGTATGCACTCTTCCTCTCGTTTCCGTGGTGGCGTGGTGTCGGGTGTCCTGGCCGCGCTGGGGCTCCTCGCGGCCGGCTGTGGCTCCTCGCTGAAGGAGCAGGACGTGGACCTGGCGGGGCTGTCCGGCCGCACGCTCCTGTACACGCATGCGGACGTGGACCTGTTCGAGCTGGAGCAGGCCGCGGGCTCGCACCGCGTCACCGTCACCTTCTCCCAGGCGGGCGGCGACGTCTGCACGCGGTTGAACGAGGGCGTCACGGCGACGTTCAACGGCGAGCCGATGCAGATGGAGCGGGGCGGGGTGGATGGCACCGCGGGCCGCGACCTGTGCCTGCCCACGCGCGCCTTCCTCGACTACGCCCCGGATGAGTGGGCCGCGCTGCCGCCCACCGACGCGCGCGTCGTCTTCCAGGACGGCTCCGGCACCACCATTACCGTCGTCATGAAGGAGGCCCAGGCCAAGCGCACCTTCGACGGTGTGTCCGAAGTGCAGCGGCTGCTCCGGGGCCAGTCCTATTCGTACCAGTGGATGCCGTCGACCGAGAAGCTCGAGTCCGCTGGCGCCACGCTGCTGGCGGAGGGCAGCGCCGTCACCGCGACGCTCACCACCACGCGCGACGGGGGCCGCATCACCTTCACCGTGCCGCCCAACCTGGGCGCCGCCACGCACCTGCTCACCGTGAGGGGCCAGGTCCAGGGCGAGGTGCTGGAGTGCACGGGCGTGACGAGCTGCTCGGGCACCTATTTCCACTCCGAGGAGCAGGTCGTCTCGGTGCAGTAGCCCTCCGCTCGCATCCTTCCGGGGCGGGCGGGCACGTGAGCCCGCTTCGCCCGGTTGTCGTGGCCCGCCTCGGACGCCACCGTGCAGGGACCCTCTTTCCCTGAACGGAGCGCAGCCATGGCCCAGAAGAACCCCGACCCGCGTGAGGCGGGCCCCAAGCCGCCCTTCCCCGAGCAGACTCAAGCCCACCCGGGCAAGGAGGGGCGGATGTCGCCGGAGCCGGACTACGGCGAGCAGTCCTACAAGGGACTGGGGCGGCTGAAGGACCGCGTGGCGCTCGTCACCGGTGGCGACAGCGGCATTGGCAGGGCCGTGTGCCTGGCCTTCGCGCGCGAGGGCGCCGACGTGGCCGTCTCCTACTTGAGCGAGGGGGACGACGCCCGACAGGTGCGGCGCGTGGTGGAGGACGCGGGGCGCTCGGCGCTGCTGTTGCCCGGGGACCTGGCGGTGGAGGCGAAGTGCCGCGAGCTCGTGGAGGCGACGGTGAAGCGCTTCGGTCGCATCGACGTGCTCGTCAACAACGCGGCCTTCCAGGGCAAGGCGGTGGAGAGGTTCGAGGAGCTGGACGCCGAGCGCGTGGAGCGCACGTTCCGTGTCAACATCCTCGCGATGTTCCACCTGGTGCGCTACGCGCTGCCGCACATGAAGACCGGCGGCACCATCATCAACACCGCCTCCATCCAGGCGTATCAGCCCACGCCGCCGCTGCTCGACTACGCCACCACGAAGGGCGCCATCGTCACCTTCACCAAGGGCCTGGCGCAGCAGCTCATCGAGCGCGGCATCCGCGTCAACGCCGTGGCGCCCGGCCCCGTGTGGACGCCGCTGATTCCGCAGTCCTTCGACGGCAAGCAGGTGTCGACGTTCGGCGAGGACTCGCCCATGGGCCGCCCCGCGCAGCCGGCGGAGCTGGCGCCGTCCTACGTGTTCCTCGCCTCGGATGAATCGCGCTTCGTGAACGCGGAGGTGCTGGGTGTCACAGGAGGAAGGCTGCTCGCCTGAGCCCGTGTCCCGAGCCACCCGGTGCGCCGTTGTCCGTGCGGCGGCGCACCGCCTGATTCCGAGGGGTTGAAGAGTCTGGTGCCCCGCAGGTCCAAGCACCAGTCACGGCGTGTTGTCAGGCCCCGGACGGCAGGTGCGCTTGGGGAAGAGTCAACCCGGGGGGATGGGTTGCTTTCCCGAGGTCAGAACGTTTCTGATCTGTCACGCAGCTCCCCTCACCCTAGGAGGCAGCCACGCATGCAGTTCAACATCACCTTCCGTCAGTTCGGGGCGTCGGATTCCCTCAAGGAGTACGCACGCGAGAAGGTCGAGCGGGTGAACAAGCTGTTGGACAGAGCAGGAGAGGCACACGTCGTCCTGTGGTTGGAGGCCAACCACATCCACCACGCGGACATCACCGTCCACTCCGGCGCCTGGGTGCTCCGGGGGCGCGACAAGAGCAGTGACATGTACGCGTCCATCGACCTGGCGATGGACAAGATCGAGCGCCAGCTGCGCCGCTACCGCGACAAGCTCAAGACGCATCACGGCAAGGAGCGCGTGCATCACCGTCAGGACCTGGTGAACCACCTGAAGGTGCGTCACGCCGTCTTCGAGGTGCCGGACGCGGAGGAGCTGGCGGACATCGCCGAGCAGTCCACGGTGGACACGCCCGCGCCGAAGCTCGCCGCCGCCGCGCCCGCGACCCCCGTCGCCGCCGCGACGCGCGTGGTGAGTTCCACCCAGCTCACCGTCAAGCCGCTGTCGGTGGACGAGGCGGTGATGCAGATGAACCTGATGAACAACGACTTCTACGTGTTCCACAACGTGGAGTCGGACGCGCTGGGCATCGTCTACCGGCGCAAGGATGGCCAGTACGGCCTCATCGAGCCCCACGAGCCGCCCGCGCTGGCCGCGGCCGCCGGCACCTGAGACGAGGGCCTGAAGGAAGCGTCGCGCTCCGCCACCCCCCTCGAGGAGGCGGAGCGCGGACGCTCCCATCCAGTCGATGACGGGAGCGTCGTCGGTCCTTCACGGATGCTGCTTCCCACGAGGCTCGCGGTCGGCCACGGCCTCGTCGGTGTCCCCCCAACCGCCCGGGTAGGGCGGCTGGCGCATCCATCCCCAAGAACGCCTGGGCCCACCGCGCATATCGCGGGGGGCTTCCGGTAAAAACGACGCGCCCCACCTCTCCCCCGGGAGATGGAGCGCGCCTCGGCCCTGGCTGGGAGGGTCCGTCAGTAGCCCTTCTTGCAGCTGGACATCCCCTGCGCGTTGCGCAGGTCGGTGAACACGCCGGTGGAGACGGCCACGGGCGTGGTGACGGCGGGGGCCCGGACGTTGACGAGCGCCAGCGTCATCAGCGCGGCCCGCTCACCCAGCGGGCGCGAGTGGATGGCGGAGGGGAAGGCCACGACGATGTCCGACTCGCGCGCCCCCCCGCACTCGCGCACGCCCGAGAGGGTCTCCGCCTCCCGCTTCAGGAGGTAGGCGCAGCCGCCCACCCGGCCATGCAGCCACGTGCCGTCCTCGGTGAGGTCCACCGGCTGGCCGCCGAAGGTGCCCCAGACGCGGGTGTCGTCCCCCTCGGCCAGTTCCAGCCGCGTGCCCTGCTGGGCCACCGAGCCCGTGAGCAGCTGGTAGTCCCACTGGAGCGCCACGGGGTGGCGGCGGTAGCGCCCGTGCATGCTGTTGTCGGAGATGCTCAGCGTGGAGGTGGGGCCGGTGATGGCGTCTCCCCGCAGGAGCAGGGACTCCTCGGCGGCGTCTCCCAGCGCGGAGCCCTGGACACCGGTCGTGGCGCAGCCGGTGGCCAGCAGCGAGAGGACAAGGCTCGAGCACAGCGTTCGCTTCATGGCGGTCGCTCCCCTTTTCGTTGGCTGTCGTGGTTCACTGACGGAAACGGACGCTGGGGGAGGGCATATCGTCCCCTGGGGGACGGCGGGGCGGGGAGACATGGGGGCGGCCCGTGGTCCCGGTCCCTGACGCGCAGTGAGCGGGGGTGGCGCCGGGACGACAGGCGACCCTTGCGCGAATCGAGGGTGAGGAGTAATTGCCGCCATCTCAGGAGCGCCAGCGCGGGAGCGTCAGTGAGAATCGCCGAGTTCCTCAGCCCCCAAGCCGTCATCGCGGACATGCAGTCGCGGACGAAGCAGGAGGTGTTGCGCGAGCTGAGCGCCACGTTGGCCCGGGCCCACCCCCCGCTCCTGGAGGAGCGGCTGGTGGAGGTGCTGCGCGAGCGCGAGAAGCTGGGCAGCACCGGCATCGGCGAGGGGGTGGCCATCCCCCACGGCAAGCTGCCGGGCATGACGCAGCTGCAGGCGGCCTTCGGCGTGTCCCGCGCGGGCGTGGACTTCGAGGCCATCGACGGCAAGCCCACCCACCTGTTCTTCGCCCTGGTGGCCCCGGAGAACAGCGCCGGCGTGCACCTGAAGGCCCTGGCCCGCATCTCCCGGCTCTTCAAGAACCCCCGCTTCCGGGCCGCCATCCTCGAGGCGCCCACGACCGCGGAAATCCACGCGCTCATCATCCAGGAAGACGCCCGGCCCTGAGCGCCGGGCCGGGGGGACACCATGGACGTGGTGCTGCGGCCCATCAACGACGCGTTCTTCCACGAGCAGGTGCTCCCGTTCCTCACGCGCGCCATGGGCGACGCCAGCGGGGCCCTGGAGTCGCTGATGGAGCAGCTGGGGGACGGCCAGTCGCGCATGCTGTGCGAGCGCATGCTGGCGACGTCGGTGCCCGGCGGCCTGGGCTCGGTGGACGCGGACCCCTGGGCGGACCTGGTGGACCGGCTCGCCTTCCAGCCGTGGAGGACGGGGCCCATGGGCTGGGAGGTGGACCCTCGCCACGCGGGGTACGCGGACGCCTGGGACGAGGCGCTGCACCTGGCGCTGATGCTGGAGGAGGCCCACTACCCCTACTGGGACAACCGCACGTCCCGCGAGGTGCGCGACGGCTTCCGCCTGCGCCCGCTGGCGGACGTGGGGCTGGCCTCGCTGCTGGCGGGGCAGTGGGACCCCTTCCCGGAGTTCCCCCCGGACCGCGTCTTCGTCACCCAGGGCCGGGGCGAGTACTTCCCCAACGAGCGCTTCGCCTTCGCGGACTGGGCCTGGCGTCCGGCGCGCGCGGTGGCGCACTGGCAGGTGAACCTGCCGCGCAAGCTGGAGCGGCTGCTCACGCGCGAGCAGGAGCGCATGAAGCTGCCGTCGTTGCCGGAACGTGACGAGGTGCTCGCCTACTGGCTGGGCAAGCAGGCACAACCGCCGCCGCTCACGGTGGCCTTCTCCGGGCTGGGTCCGCGCGCGGCGAACTGGATTCGCGAGCTGGGCGCGCTCACCGGCCACATCCGTCAGGCGGCGCTGGCGAAGCAGGGCCTCGCGGCGCTCGTCACCAAGGGCACCTCCGTGCGCATCTAGGCCCTGGGCGTGGCGGGGGCGGTGCTCCCGGGGCTCTCCAACAGGAGCGTGACGGGCCCGTCGTTGACGAGCGCCACCTTCATGTCCGCGGCGAAGATGCCGGTGCCCACCGACAGGCCGCGCTGACGCAGGCCCTCGCAGGCCTTCTCGTACAGGGCCTTGGCCACGGTGGGCTCCATGGCGTCGATGAAGCTGGGGCGCCGGCCCTTGCGCGCGTCGCCGTAGAGCGTGAACTGGCTGACGACGATGAGCTGCCGCGAGGTGTCCTCCAGCGACAGGTTCATCTTGCCGCCCGCGTCCTCGAAGATTCGCAAGCTGGCGAGCTTCTCCACCATCCACGCCACGTCCGCCTCGGTGTCGCCCTTGCCCACGCCCAGGAGCACCAGCAGCCCCGGGCCGATGTCGCTCACCTTCTGCCCGTCCACCGTCACCGACGCTTCCAGCACCCGCTGCACCACCGCACGCATCGAACTTTCCTCCCAGGGCCGATTGTCCACCGACGACTGTCAGGGGCGCGTGGCACCTTGCGCCCTTGGATTATGAAAAGAAGTCCACATGCCAGGGCGGCCAAATTGTTCTTGGCGGTAGGGCGAGCGCCCAGCCGTGGACTGCCGCACCCCCTCTCCCTTGCCGTGGTTTCACGCGATTCACCATAATGGCCGCCGACCTCCCCGGAGCGTGCGTGCAGGTTCTTCGAGCCAGACACTTCTTGGCCGCGACGGCCATCGTTTCCCTGCTGCTTCCCACCGGTGCCCTGGCGGCGCCGCCCTCCGCCGAGAAGCGCGCGGACCGCGAGGCGTTGCGCGCGGCGCTGCTCGAGGTGCTGCAGCGCGCCCCGCTCAAGGTGAGCCGGGTGGGCGTGCACATGCAGAGCCTGGATGACGGCGCGGTGGTGTTCACCCACAACGCGGACGAGCTGCTCAACCCCGCGTCCAACGTGAAGCTCGTCACGTCCGCGGCGGCGCTGGCGACGCTCGGGCCGGAGTTCCGCTACGAGACGGAGTTCCTCGTGGACCCGGAGCTGGGCGCGGACGGCAAGGTGAAGACGCTGTACGTGCGCGGCAAGGGCGACCCCTCCGTCACCACCGAGCGGCTGTGGGGCATGGTGTCGGAGCTGTGGCACGTGGGCGTGCGCGAGGTGGGCGAAATCGTCGTGGACGACTCGTGGTTCGACGCCGAGCGCACGCCGCCCGGGTATGACCAGGAGGACTCGGACCGCGCGTACATGGCGCCCACGGGCGCGCTGAGCCTCAACTGGAACGCGGCGGCCATCTACCTGCGGCCCGGCGCGAGCGCGGGCGCCAAGGGCGTGGTGGAGATGGAGCCGCCCAGCGACTACTTCATCGTCGACAACCAGCTCTCCACGGGCGCGCGCCGGGCGCGGCGGGTGTCGGTGACGTCGGACCCGGTGGGCTCGCAGCAGAAGATTGTGGTGCGCGGGCAGGTGCCGCCCGAGCGCGGCGGCGCGGTGAGTGTCTGGAAGAAGATCGACAACCCGCCCATGTACTTCGGCCAGACGCTCAAGCAGCTCTTGAACACGCGGGGCGTGAAGGCGAAGGGGAGGGTGCGCGCGGGGGCGACGCCGTCGCGTGCCCGGGCGGTGTACGTGGCGCATTCGGACACGTTCGATGTGCTGCTCAAGCGGCTCAACAAGCTCTCCAGCAACTTCGTCGCCGAGCAGCTGCTCAAGACGATGGGCGCGGAGGGGCGGGGCCAGCCGGGCACCTTCACCAAGGGCGTGGAGGTGGTGGAGCAGTTCCTGGCGCGCGACGTGGGCATCCCGCGCGGCACGTACGTGATGAAGAACGGCAGCGGGTTGAACGACGCGAACCGCTTCTCGGCCACGCAGCTCAACAAGCTCCTGCGCTACATGTTCGAGCGCTTCCCGTTCGCGCCGGAGTACCTGTCCTCGGTGCCCATCGCGGGCAAGGACGGCACGCTCAAGTACCGCTTCGAGGGCAGCGACGCGGTGGGCCGGCTGCGCGCGAAGACGGGCACGCTGGAGGGGGTGTCCGCGCTGAGCGGCTACGTGACGAGCGCGGGCGGTGAGCGCTTCTCGTTCTCGATGATGGTGAACGACTTCGCGGGCCGCGCGGGTCCCATCGTCGCGGGGCTGGACGCGCTGGGCGCGGCGGTGGCGGCCACGGGCTCCAGCCTGGGCCCCTCGAGCGCGGTGGCGTCGCTGGCGGACGGTGGCAAGGCGGCGGGCGCGATTGGGGACGTGGCCTCGCGCGTGAAGACGTACCTGGAGCTGGGCCGGCAGAGGGACCCTCGCAACCTGGGCTTCCTGCGCACGGCGTGGCGCAGCGAGCGGGACCCGGCGGTGCGCGCGGTGCTGGCGGAGGGCCTGTACCAGTCCAACCCGCACGACTACCTGGGCGCGCGCACGCTGCTCGACAGCTACTCGGCGGGCAGCGACGTGTATGGCCGGTTGCGGGAGGTGGCGCGGGTGCTGGCGGTGGAGGTGCCGGGCGTCACGAGCATGGTGGAGCTGGCGGCCGGTGGGAACACGGAGGCGCTGGCGCGGGTGCTGGAGCTCGCGGGTGCGACGGGCGCGGATGCCACGGCGCAGGGCGAGATGTCGGTGGCCCTGGGCGAGGTGGCTCGCACGGCGCCGGAGGAGCTGGTGGTGGCGCTGCGCGCGGCGTCGACCTCGGACCGCGAGGCGTCCACGACGCTGCTGGCCCGTGCGCTGGTGCAGACGGGGCAGGCGGACCATCCGTTCTGGAAGTCGCTGCGCAAGCTGGTGGGCGCGGCGGAGCCGCAGGTGGCGACGTTCGCCAAGGGCCTGGACTCGACGCTGTCCCAGAAGGTGGCGGAGGCCAAGGCCCGCCCGGTGGAGGGCGTGCCGGTGCAGGTGGTGGCTCCGGCGGGCACGCCGCCTCCGGCGTCCTCGAAGCCCCAGGGCAGCGCCCCCGAGGCCCGCACCGCCGAGACCCATCCGGGCGGGTAGCGAGCGTCGCGCCACCGCGGGCCGTCGTACCGGAAGGCGCCCGGGCGCGTGGCCTTCCGGGGGCTGGGGCTCGCATCTCCGAGCTGCATCCGGGCGGTCATTCCCTGCCGCGACGCACCTGGACGCGGGGGCTCTGCGTGCTGTCGCACGTGCACCGCATCGAGGCGCAGGCCGGCGAGCCCGCCTCAACCCATCCCGAGCCTCGTTCAACCGGGGGGCATCGCCGTGTGGGGGTCCCCTGGGCGTGATTCAAGGCGGGCTTCGCCGCGCGACGCTCGGGGCGCATCCAGGCCCTGGTTCGCCTCTCGTGCGGTCCGGGTGCACTGCGCCTTCGGGTTCGCGCCCGGGTAAGCCCCGCCCGCACCCGTCGGGTCCTGTCTGCTCGCCTGGTGCGCTGTCGCCCGGGCGGGCCCCGTGCCGCGGTCCGCCTTCTGGAAATGTCAGGGCGCACTGCTATACGTGGAAGGCAACCTGCCAGGGCTGATGCCCGGCAGGCCGTGTCCCGCCCTTGGTGGGTGGGACCTCGACGAAAGGGAAGAGGGAGCAGTCATGGCAGGAGGCGTGAACAAGGTCATCCTCATCGGCAACCTGGGCGCGGACCCCGAAGTGCGGTTCACCCCGGGAGGTCAGGCGGTCGCGAACTTCCGCATCGCGACCAGCGAGAGCTGGACCGACAAGAACGGCCAGAAGCAGGAGCGGACCGAGTGGCACCGCATCGTCGTCTGGGGAAAGCTCGCGGAGCTCTGCGGCGAGTACTTGAAGAAGGGACGGCAGTGCTACGTCGAGGGCCGCCTGCAGACGCGTGAGTGGACCGACAAGGAGAACCGCAAGAACTACACGACCGAGGTCGTGGCCAACGCGGTGACGTTCCTGGGCGGCCGTGACGCCGGGGACAACATGGGCAGCGGGGGTGGTGGCGGGCGCCGGAACTTCGGCTCGCAGCCGCGCGGCGGCGACAACAACGACTACGGCCAGCCGCCTCCGATGGATGACGGCATGGGCGGTGGTGGCGGCGGCAACAACGAGGACGACATCCCGTTCTGAGCCTCCGTCCAGCCCCTCGGCTCGGACACCCCAGAAGCGAACCGGCCGCTCCCCGGAAGGACTCGGGGGCGGCCGGTGTGCTTTTCGAGACCTGTGGACCGCGAGGCGGGCACCCCTCGCGGAGTGCCCGGTGACGCGGGAAGGCCTAGTGGCCCGCGGGCCCGAGGGCCCCGCCCGCCTGGTACAGCGCGTAGATGGCGCTCCAGCTCATCGCCGTCAGCAGCAGGAAGATGAGGATGGAGACCGGCTCGAAGCGCCGCATGGCGCGCTCGGAGCCCAGCAGGCCCCAGCCCATGGCGAAGCCCTGCAGGCCGTTGGCCAGGTGGTACGCCGTGCCGAGCGTGCCCAGCAGGTAGACGACGAGCGTGGGGCCGTGGAAGTGCATCTCCCGGGCGATGTCCTCGAACAGCTCCGGGTGACCCAGCAGCAGGCGCGGGCGCAGGAAGGCCAGCCAGATGTGGGCGCCCAGGAACGCGAGCACGCCCAGGGCGCTGACGCGCTGGAGGATGTACTTGAAGTTGCCGTAGTTGTTGTAGCGGTTGTTGTTGGGCCGGAAGCTGAAGAGCCGCACCAGGCCCCAGCCCGTGTGGAACAGCAGCGGCAGCATCACGATGATGAACGTGAGCGCCTGGGCATACGGGTTGGAGTACGTGGTGACGGACTTCTGCCACGCGTCACCGCCATTGAAGGCGGACAGGTTGTCCCACAGGTGGTTGACGACCCAGATGCTCAGGGGCACCACCGCGAGGAACGAGCCCAGGCGGGACTTGAGGAGCGGAGTCTTCGTTGCAACGGCGTCGGCGGTGGCGGCCTGGGTGCTCATCGTTTCTCCAGCGATGGCGCGCGGGCAGGTGGCCGCGCCCCAGCTCAAGGTCAGGTGACTGACTGTCGGTCGGCGGTTTATAGCCGTTCCGGCCACGACGCTGGATTTCTTCCGCACCTGCGCATCCCAGCCTTCGCGCATGGAGGCATAAGCCTGGACTTATGCGTCACCCCGGCCGGGCCTGCTGCCGGGCCGGCATGCGACGGGGCGTCCGCCTTCTGACGTTGGCGGGCACGCCGGGCTCGGGCACGCTACTCGCCCTGTCATGTCCGATGAGCTCGTCAGTGGATTGCTGAAGAAGTCCGATGTCCGCGTGGTGCTGGCCCTCACCACGGGGCTGTCCCGCCAGGCTCGGGCCACCCACCACACCGCCCCGGCCGCCGCGGCGCTGCTGTCCCAGGCCCTCACCGCCGCCGCCCTGCTGGGCGCCCTCCAGAAGGGCGACTCCCGCGTCAACCTCCAGCTCGAGTGCGACGGCCCCCTGCGCGGCCTCTTCGTGGACGGCGACACGTCCGGCCTGGTGCGGGGCTACGTGAAGAACACGCTCGTGGAGTACACGGGCAGTGACGACCAGTACCACTGGCGTCCCGTGCTGGGGAACAAGGGCTTCCTCTCCGTGCTGCGCGATTTGGGCGGCGGCGAGCACTATCGCTCCTCCGTGGAACTGGAGCGCTTCGACCTGGCGGGCGACCTGGAGCGCTACTTCCACCAGTCCGACCAGCTCCCCTCGCACGTGGTGCTCGCGCAGCTGCCCGCCGAGGTGGGGGGGAAGCCGGAGTCGCTGGGCATCGTCGCGGGCCTGCTCGTCCAGCCCCTGCCCAACGCCGACCTGGAGGTCTTCCAGGCGCTCGGTGAGCGGCTGCGTCGTGACGCCGAAGGCGCCCTTCGGGCCCATGCCCCGGCCGGGGCGTCCGCGGTGCTGCGGGCGCTGCTGCCGGAGGCGGACTTCGAGGTGATGGCCCGCTATCCGTTGCGCTTCGGCTGCTCGTGCAGCGAGGACCGCGTGAAGCGCGCGCTGCTCGCCATGGGGCGCGAGGAGCTCCAGGACCTGCTGGAGAAGGAAGGGCAGGCTGAAGCAACGTGTCAATTCTGCACGACGCGCTATGTCATTCCAGGAGATGAAATTCGGCGCATGTTGGAGAGCGGCTCGGTTTGACTTGGGTGCGTGGCCTCGGTAGAGGCCGCGCGCCATGAGTTACTTCACGCAACTGCTCGAAGGCGGCTACGAGGCCGTCCACCTGCTCAGCGATTCGCGCACCGGGCTTCGCGCCATCGTCGGAATGCACAACACGCGACTCGGCCCTGGGCTGGGTGGCACGCGTGCCTTGTCCACGTACACCAGCGAGGAGGAGGCCGTCGCGGACGCGCTCCGGCTGGCGCGTGGGATGACGTACAAGGCGGCGCTCGCGGGCCTGCCGCACGGAGGTGGCAAGGCGGTCATCATGCTGCCCCGGAGCAACTTCGACCGGGCGAAGCTGTTCGAGTCCTTCGGTCGCGCGGTGGAGTCGCTCGGCGGCCGCTACATCACCACCGAGGACAGCGGCACCAGCACCGACGACATGGAGCACGTGCGCAAGCACACCAAGAACGTCGTCGGCCTGAAGGAGCGCAGCGGAGACCCGTCGCCCGTCACGGCGTACGGCGTGGCGCGCGCCATGGAGGCCACGGCCAAGCACGTCTTCGGCAGCGCGGACCTCAAGGGCCTGCGCGTCACCGTGCTGGGCGTGGGCCACGTGGGCATGTACCTGGTGAAGGAGCTGCACGAGCGCGGCGCCCACATCTTCGTGAGCGACATCAACGCGGCCAGCGTGGAGCACGCGGTGAAGCAGTACGGCGCCACGGCGGTGGACGCGGACACCCTGCACCGCATGGAGGCGGACGTGTACGCCCCGTGCGCGCTGGGCGGCGCCATCAACGACACCACGCTGCCCCTGCTCAAGGTGAAGGCGGTGTGTGGAGCAGCGAACAATCAGCTGCTCACCATGCGCCACGGCGAGCAGCTGGCCAGCCGGGGCATCCTGTACGTGCCCGACTACGCGGCCAACGCGGGCGGCCTCATCAACGTCGCCCAGGAGTGGGCGGGGTACGACCGGGAGAAGGCGTACGCCCGGGCGGCGAACATCTTCGACACCATCGACACGGTGCTGCGGCGCGCGAAGGAGTCGGGTCTGCGCCCCGAGCAGGTCGCGGACCGCATGGTGGAAGAGAAGCTCCAGGCCTGAGGGCCGTGAGGTCCCCACCGCCTCGTGTGTCCGTGAGGTGGTGGGGACGTGAGCGGGGATGTGGCCAGGGCGCGCGCCTCGGGGTATGACGGGGCCGCACTTCAGCCGGAGCTCACCGCCGTGGCCACCAAGCGGGCAGCACCCGGGCCCAAGGCCCAGGGCAAGCGCAAGCCCACCGCGAAATCCTCCCCGAAGCCTTCGTCGTCGAAGAAGGCCCCCGCGAAGTCTCGTGTCGCGTCGCCGTCGCCGGCCGCGCGCGAGCAGGCGCGCAAGCTGGTCTCCATCCCGACGGACATGGTCCTGGCGCCCCAGGCGGAGGCCCCCCGTCAGCCGACGGGCAAGGACCAGTCGCGCAAGCGCACCGCGGGCGTGGTGCGCGAGCTGTCCTGGGCGCAGCTGGACCGCGCCGTGCAGCAGATGGCCGACGACATCCGCCAGTCCTTCCAGCCCGAGGCGGTGGTGGGCGTGGCGCACGGCGGCGTGTTCGTGGGCGGCGCGCTGGCGTCGGCGCTCGGGTGCGCGTTCTTCCCGGTGCGCATCAGCCGCCGCAGCAGGGACCGCGGCGACAAGGCGCATCCGCGTGGCGGACCGAAGCCCGCGAACGAGATGCCGCGCGAGCTGAAGGGCAAGCGCGTGCTCATCGTCGACGACGTGGCGTCCAGCGGAGACACGCTGGAACTGGCCATGGCGCTGGCGCGCGAGGCGGGGGCGAAGAAGGTGTCCACGGCGTGCCTGGTGGTGAAGCCGGACGCGTACGCGCCCCAGTTCGCGGGCATCTCCACGGGGGCGCTCGTCGTCTTCCCGTGGGACTACGCGCCGGGCACTGGCGACGCGCGCTTCGACGAGGACCCGGACAAGGCTGGAGCCTGAGCCGTGCCGCGGTGATGCGATGATTGTCGGCACGGCGGGCCACATCGACCACGGCAAGACGTCGTTGGTGAAGGCCCTCACCGGCATCGACACGGACCGGCTCCAGGAGGAGAAGCGCCGCGGCATCACCCTGGAGCTGGGCTTCGCGCACCTGACGCTGGATGACGGCTCCGTCGCGGGCGTCGTCGACGTGCCCGGCCACGAGCGCTTCGTGAAGGCGATGGCCGCGGGCGCCGGCGGCGTGGACCTCGCGGTGCTGGTGGTCGCGTCGGACGAGGGCGTGATGCCCCAGACGCGCGAGCACCTGGACATCTGCCGGCTGCTGGGGGTCCGCGGCGGCGTCGTCGCGCTCACCAAGTCGGACCTCCTGGACGAGCCCGGGCCCGAGTGGCGCGCGCTGGTGGAGGCGGACCTCGCCGCGCTCACCGCGGGCTCGTTCCTGGAAGGCGCGCCCGTGGTGCCATGCTCCACGCGCACCGGCGAGGGGCTCGCGGCGTTGCGCGCGGCGCTCACCCGGGCCGCGGGCTCGCTGGGAAAGCGTCCCTCGGAGGGGCCCACCTTCCTCCCGGTGGACCGCGTCTTCACGCTCAAGGGCTTCGGCACGGTGGTGACGGGCACGCTGCTGTCGGGCACGGTGGCGGTGGACGACGCGGTGTCGCTGCTGCCGGGCACGCCCGGGCCGCTGCGCGTGCGCGGGGTGCAGCAGCATGGCCGGGCGGTGGCGCGAGTGGAGGCGGGCCAGCGCGCCGCGGTGAACCTGCCGGGCGTGGAGCCGGAGGCGCTCCACCGGGGGCAGGTGCTCACGCGCGCCGGAGAGCTGCCCGAGACGCGCATGCTCGACGTGGAGCTGACGCTGCTGCCCTCCGCGCCTTCTCCGCTGCCGCGCCGCCGCAAGCTGCTCTTGCACCTGGGCACCGCGCAGGTGGAGGCCACGGTGGCGCTGCTGGACGTGGAGCGGCTGGAGCCCGGTGAGACGACGCTCGCGCAGCTGCGCCTGGACGCGCCGGTGGCCGCGCTCGTGGGGCAGCGCTTCATCCTCCGGGGCTCGCGCGCGCTGCCGGGGCGGGGCGCGACGGTGGCCGGCGGGCGCGTGCTGTCGATTTCTCCTCCCAGGCGCCGCAAGGGCGGCGCGTCCATCGTGGCGCCGCTGCGCGAGGCGGACCCCGCGGGGCAGGTGGCGTGGCTCCTCCGGCAGGCGGGCTACGCGGGGCTCACGCAGCAGGCGCTGTTCGGCCGCTCGGCCTTGGGGCCCAAGGTGCTCACGCGCGCGCTGGAGCTTTTGGGCGCCCGGGGCTCGGTGGTGCTGTTGGACCGGGAGAGCCGGCTGTACCTGTCCGGCGAGGTGCTCGAGGGGTTGCAAGGCCGGGCGCTCGCGGTGCTGGCGGCCTTCCATGAGCGTGAGCCCCTGCGTGAGGGGCTGTCCCGCGAGGAGCTCCGCCAGCGGCTGTCCGGTGCGCTGGATGCGAGGGTCTTCCAGCGGGTGTTGCAGGGGCTGGGGGACGCCGGGAGGCTGGAGGTCGAGCGGGACCTGGTACGCCTGAAGGGGCGTGGACGCGCGCTGTCGTTGGGGGACGAGGCGGCGCGGGCGCGGCTCGCCGCGGAGCTGTCCGCCGCGGGTCTGGCGCCGCCCACCGAGGGCGAGCTGTCCCAGAAGCTCCAGCTCCCGGCGCCCCGCCTGCGCGAGCTGCTGAAGCTCCTGGTGGCCGAAGGCAAGGTGGTGCGCGTCAGCGAGGAGCTGTGCTTCGACGCGGGCAGTCTGGGGGCCTTGAAGGAACGGCTGGTTGCCCACCTGCGCGAGAAGAAGGACATTACCACCCAGTCCTTCAAGGAATTGGTGGGACAGAGCCGCAAGTTCGTCATCCCTCTGTCCGAGTACTTCGACCGGGAGAAGGTGACGCTCCGGGTGGGCGAGAAGCGGGTTCTGCGTCGCGGATGAGCACCAGCCACTACAGCGAGGCGTCGCTGCGCGCCCTCATCGAGCCCTTCGGCAACCCCGTGCTCGCGGTGGTGGACGGGCGTGTGTCCGCGGCCAATGACGCCTACCTCGCGCTCGTGGGGCTTCCCCGGGAGCGGGTGGAGGGGCGCTCCGTGATGGACTTCGTCCAGCCCGAGGAGCGCAGCCGGCTCATCGAGCGCTATCGCCTGGTGGAGTCCGGCGGGGCGATGGAGGCGAGGACGCAGGTCTATCAGGTGCCCTCGGCGGACGGCGCCACGCGCGAGGTCGCCCTCTACGCGTCCCGAATCCCGCTGGCGGACGGGCGGAGCGCGCTGCTGCTCAACCTGCTGCCGCTGACGGACAAGCCCCCCGAGCTGTCCATGGCGGAGCGGCTGGTGGAGACCTCGGCGAGCCTGGTGTCCGCGCACTCCGAGGACGCGGTGCGCCGCGTGGCCCTGAAGGGCCTGGAGGCCGCGGGCTTCCGGGTGCGGCTGTTGCGCTGGGATGGCCTGCGGCTGAACCCGCTGGATGGGGGTGCTCCTCCGCCGGACGTGGCCCTGGGGCTGGAGGCGCTGTCGGACGGGCGCCCCGTGTTCGGCGGCGCGGAGCGGGCCTCGCCCACGCACGTGTACCTGCCGGTCGGCGGCCCCCAGGTGGAGGTCCTTCGCGTGGAGGGCCCGTGGGTGGCGCCCCGGCATGGCTCGGTGCTGACGCTCTTCGCCAAGGTGGTGGGCGCGGCGCTGACGGACGCGCGCGTGCAGTCGGACAGCACGCGCAGCCGGTGGGAGGTGGGGGCCGTCGCGGAGATGGCGCGCTTCGTGGCGCGGCCGATTCCGCCCACGCCCGAGGACTTCCTCTCGCGCGTGTCGGAGCTGCTGCTGGCGGAGGCCGCGGCGCTGCACCTGACGCGGGGCGCGGAGGGGCCGCTGGTGCTGTCGGCCCACGTCGGCCTGACGGAGGTGGTGGGCCCGGGCGGCGATGTCGCGCGGCTGGGTGGGGTGATGGGCGGCTCGGTGCCGGACGCGCTGGATGGCGACCTCACCAGTGAGGCGCAGGCCCAGGCGCTGCGCGAGGCCTCGCGGGGCACGCTGGGCAGCGGCGCGGCGGTGCGGCTGGCGCGGGGCGGCGAGGTGTGCGGCGTGCTCCAGGTGCTGCGCGCGCCGGACCGGCCCTTCGACGCGCGGGACGTGCGGCTGTTGGGGACGCTGTCGGAGCTGCTGATGACGTTGCTCGAGCAGCGCCGGCTGCGCTCGGAGTCCGCGCGCCAGCTCACCGAGACGCGGCTGCTCCTGGACCTGGCCCGGACGACGTCGGGCGTGCTGGAGACCTCGAGCATCCTCGACGTGGCGTCGGACTTCCTCGTCCACCTGCTGGATGTCTCCAACTGCTACATCATGCTGTACGACGAGAGCGCGAAGGTGCTCCGGGGCGCGGCGGCCTCCGCGGCGCACCGCGACTTCTTCCGCACGGTGGTGTTGTCGCTCTCCAGTGACAGCGTGGCGGCGCGCGCCGCGCGCGAGCGCAAGCCGGTGGTCATCGAGGACGTGGAGGCCTCCGGCGGCGGCTTCAATCCGCAGCTCGTCCAGCGCTTCGGGGAGAAGGCGCTGCTGGCGCTGCCGCTCACCTCGCGCGAGGAGCTCATCGGCGTGGTGCTGGTGGACGACACGCGGCGCGCGCGGACGTTCAGCCCGGAGCTGGTGGAGCTGGCGGAGGCCACGTGTGGCCAGCTGTCGCTCTCCATCGCCAACGCGCGCCTGTACGAGTCGCTGTGGGCCAGCTACGCGGAGCTGGCCGCCACGCGCGCGGAGATGGTGAAGCGCGAGCGGCTGGCGGCGCTGGGCGAGCTGTCCGCCATCGTCGCCCACGAGGTGCGAAACCCCCTGGGCGTCATCTTCAACGCGGTGGCCTCGCTGCGCCGGCTCCTGGAGCCCTCCGGCGACGCGGCCATGCTGCTGGACATCCTGGGCGAGGAGAGCGACCGCCTCAACCGCATGGTGGGTGACTTGCTCGACTACACGCGGCCCCGCGACCCCGTGCTCCAGCACGAGGACCTGAGCCGCGTGCTCCAGGACTCGCTGGAGGCGGCGCGCGCGCAGGGTGGGGCGCCGGACCGGCCGGTGCGAATCGACGCGGAGGTGGAGCAGGGCCTGCCGCCCGTGCCCATGGACCGCCGGCTCATCCGCCAGGCGCTGGTCAACGTGGCCGTCAACGCCATCCAGTCCATGCCCCAGGGGGGGCTGGTGCTGGTTCGCGCGCGCCGCGAGGCCCACGCGGGCCGCGAGCAGCTGCGCATCGACGTGGCGGACCAGGGGCCGGGGATTCCCGCCGAGCTGCTCCACCGCGTCTTCGAGCCCTTCTTCACCACCAAGGCCCAGGGCACCGGCCTGGGGCTGGCTGTCGTGAAACGAATCCTCGAGGAGCACCGCGGCGAAATCGCCGTGGACAGCACCCCCGGTCGCGGTACGACCTTCACCTTCCGGCTTCCCCTCTCGCAGCCCCCGTCCTTCCCATGACCGACGCGAACCTCCCGCCGTCCCGCGGACGCATCCTCGTCGTGGACGACCAGCGCAACATGCGCGCGACCACCGCGCTGCTCCTGCGCGCCGAGCACTACACCGTCTTCGAGGCGGGCACCGGCGAGGAGGCCCTGGCGCACCTGGCCGGTGGCAGCATGGACCTGCTCCTGACGGACCTGAAGATGGAGCCCATGGACGGGCTCACGCTGCTAAGGCGCGCGCTGGAGGTGGCCCCTCGGCTGCAGGTCATCATGATGACGGCCTTCGGCTCCATCGAGAGCGCGGTGGAGGCCATGCGGCTGGGCGCGTACGACTACGTCACCAAGCCGTTCAAGGAGAGCGAGCTGCGCTACCGCGTGGAGCGCGCCCTGGAGCGCGCGCGCCTCTTGCGCGACGTGGACAACCTCGCCACGGACTTCAACGAGCGCCACGGCCTGTCCGCGCTGGTGGGCCGCAGCGCCGCCATGAGGGACCTCACCTCGCGGCTGATGCGCGTGGCGCAGAGCGACGCCACGGTGCTCATCCAGGGCGAGAGCGGCACGGGCAAGGAGCTGGTGGCGCGCGCGCTCCACGCGCACAGCCGCCGCAAGGGGCGCTCCTTCGTGCCCGTCAACTGCGCGGCCATCAGCGAGACGCTGCTGGAGAGCGAGCTGTTCGGCCACGCGAAGGGCGCCTTCACCGGCGCGGTGAAGGCCCGCCGGGGCCTGTTCGAGGAGGCCGACGGCGGCACGCTCTTCATCGACGAGGTGACGGAGACCAGCCCCACCTTCCAGTCGAAGCTCCTGCGCGCGCTGCAGGAGGGCGAGGTGCGCCGCGTGGGCGAGTCCACCGCGCTGCGCGTGGACGTGCGCACCGTGGCGGCCACCAACCGCGACATCGAGCAGGAGGTGCGCGAGAAGCGCTTCCGCCAGGACCTCTATTACCGCCTGAACGTGGTGACGCTGCGCGTGCCCCCCCTGCGCGAGCGCCTGGATGACGTGCCCGCGCTCGCCGAGCACTTCCTGGGACGCGCCAACGCCCGCAGCCCCAACCCCCGGCGCCTGTCCGCCGCCGCGGTGACGCACCTGATGAGCTACGACTTCCCCGGCAACGTGCGCGAGCTGGAGAACCTCGTCGAACAGGCCGCCGCGCTCTCCGAGAGCGACGAGCTGCTGCCCGAGGACTTCCCGCTGCGCCAGGCCCGCCTGACACCCGTCGCCGGCGCCAGCTCCCTGGGGGCGCTGGACGGCCCGGCCGGCCCGCCCCCTGGCACCAGCGCGGGGCCCACCCTGGCCCAGGTGGTCGAGGACGCCGAGCGCCGCGCCATCGCCCAGTCCCTGGAGCGCCACGGCGTGGACCTGGCCCGCGTCGCCGACGAGCTGGGCGTCTCCTCCACCACCCTGTGGCGCAAGATGAAGCGCCTCAACCTCCGGCCGCCCAACGAGGTGGGTCGGGAGTAGGGTGGAGTTGGACGTGTAACTTTTGCGCACCCGTGGATTCAGATCCGAAATGAACGGGGTTCATCGGTGAAAAGCCCAACTGCCCGGACTCATTGGAGATTTTCAGTTCTGAAAGCCGATTGCAGGGCTGAAATGCAATCGCCGGGGTGGGCCAATGTTGGGCAGACCTCTAAGTGCCTGAGAAAACTGGAGTTTGTCCCGAGGCAGGCTCTGGCACGGCGACTGCTATAGGTTCACGCGGGACACATCGAAGCGAGGCTGAAGGCGGTTCCCCCCCACCCCTTCAGCACTTCCGGTGAGTCACCTTCAGAAGACCCGCGGCCCGACCCTCCCCTGGAGTGTCGGGCCGCCTTCTTTTGTGCCGTCGGACGTTGAGTCAGGCTCGCGTCGGTATCGCTCCTTCTAACCGGAGGCAGGCCGATGACGGTGGATGTGGGGCCGTGTCCGTGGGTGTTGAGACCCGGGCGCGCCGACGATTACCCGACGTACGTCAGGCTGTTCGCGGAGCTGGGGCTGGAGGACCCTCCGCCACCCGTGTCCATGTGGGAGAAGGAGCTGGCGGCACGCACCTTCCTCGTTGAGGGACAGGGTGGGGTGGTGGGGTACACGTCCACCGAGGCGCTGGGCGTCATGGGGTACGTGGGCCAGCTCGTGGTGGCGCCCGCCGCGCGCCGTCAGGGGCTGGGGCGGTGGATGATGCTGAGGACGGCCGAGCGCTTCCGCGCGCAGGGCTGCCAGCGCTGGTCCCTCACGGTGGTGCGCGACAACACCCCGGCCCTGGAGCTGTACGGCTCGCTGGGGATGCGGCGCGCGCGGCAGGCCACGGACCTGGAGGTGACGCGGGCCCACGTGGCCACGCTGCCGGAGGCGCCCCGGGACCTGAAGGTGTCGCCGGTGGAGTCGGCGGATTGGGCGCCGCTGACGGAGGCCTTCGGGATGATTCCGGGCAAGCTCGCGCGCTTCTCTTCACTCGCCTCGCACCAGCTCTGGAAGCTGACGCGGGGGCCGGAGCTGCTGGGGCTGATGGACCTGCGCTCCGGCGGCGCGGTGCTCTATCCCTTCTTCGCGGCGTCGCTCGCCCATGCCCGCGCGCTCCTGGACGACGCCTTCACCCGCGTGGGGCCCGCGCGCCAGTCCCTGGGCGTGGTGATGACGGACAACGAGCCCCTGGTGGCGGCCCTGCGGAAGGCGGGCGCCCGCACGCGCCTGGAGACGTACGAACTGCGCGGCGAGCTCCCGGGCTGACCTCACGTGCCCCTGAAAGACGACGCCCGCCCGGGCACGAGGCCGGGGCGGGCGGAGTCGACGGGCTTGTGGCCCGCGAAGGCTACTGACCGAAGAGGCTGCTGGCCTGCACCAGCCACGCGGTGACGGGGCCGGGGAGGATGCCCAGCACCACCACGGCCGCGGTGGAGAGCACCAGGGCCAGCTCGGTGGACCAGCTGCGCTCCAGCGTCTGGGCGCCCTCGGGCACCGGACGCATGAACATGTAGACCACCACGCGCAGGTAGTAATAGACGCCCGCCGCGCTGGAGAGCACGCCGATGATGGCCAGGCCGATGAGGCCCGCGTCCACCGCGCTCTGGAACACGAGCAGCTTGCTCATGAAGCCGATGGTGGGAGGAATCCCGCCCAGCGACAGCATGAACGCGGCCATGGCCACGGCCCAGCCCGGGCGCCGCTGCGCCAGGCCACTGAAGCGCTCCAAATCCCAGGCAGTGCCCTTCTCCTCGTCCTCGCGACGCTCGAGCACGGAGACCAGGGTGAAGGCGCCCACCGCGCTGAAGGTGTAGGCCAGCAGGTAGAAGAGGATGCCGCGCAGCGCCTGCGAGCGCGCCAGCTCCAGCGGCGAGCCACCCGTCAGCTCCGACGGACCCAGGAGGCGGAACTGCTCGCCCGGCGCCGTGACGAACAGCGCCGCCACGCCCACCAGGAGATAGCCGGCGTGCGCGATGGACGAGTACGCCAGCATGCGCTTCACGTTGCGCTGCGGAATCGCCAGCAGGTTGCCCACCACCATGGTGAGGAAGGCCAGGGTGGAGAACAGCACCAGCGGCATCTGCGGGTCGATGCCCTTGCCCACCGTCAGGAACACGCGCACCAGCGCCGCGAACGCGGCCGCCTTCACGCCCGCGCTCATCAGCGCGGTGACGGGGGTGGGGGCGCCCTCGTAGACGTCCGGCGTCCACATGTGGAACGGCACCGCGGCCACCTTGAAGGCGAAGCCGGAGCCCAGGAGGATGAGGCCCGCGTAGACCAGCGCCGGCTGCTGGGCGAGCGCCGTCGACAGCGGCCCGGCCATGGCCGTCAGCGTGGTGGTGCCGGTGGCGCCGTACAGCAGCGCCGCGCCGTACAGCAGCACCGCGGACGAGAACGCGCCCAGGATGAAGTACTTGAAGCCCGCCTCCGAGGGCCGCGTCCCGCGCCGCAGGTACGACGTCAGCGCGTACGTGGCGATGGAGAGGACCTCCAGGTTCACGAACAGGGTGATGAGCTCGTTGGACAGGGCCAGCAGGCTCATGCCCGCCGCGGCGAACAGCATCAGCGCGTAGAACTCACCGCGCTCCGCGCCGCGCTTGCGCAGGAAGCTCACCGAGCTGAGCGACGCCAGCCCCAGGCCCACGCACACCACGAAGGTGAGGAAGCTGGAGAAGGGGTCCAGCACGCCGAAGCCGAGGAACGCCTCGTGCGCCGGCTCGAACATGTTGGACACGGCCACGGCGCCAGCCGCCACCGCCGCCACCACGGAGAGCACGGCCTGGTAGGACCGCGACGCGGTGCTGCTGAGGAACACCTCCGACAGCAGCAGGATGCAGGCTCCCACCACCAGGATGATGGCGGGAATCAGCGGGAGGAAGTCTGCCAGGGTCAGATTGGGCAGGGGCAAGGTCATGGCGAGGGCTCAGTCGGCTTACGGCCGGGACGAGGGGACGGCCCGGGCGGCGAGCGGGGCAGGGGCGCTCGGGGCTGCCACGGTGGGGTTGGCCGGCAGGGACATCACCTCCACGCGCACCTGGTCGGCCTGCACACCCGCTCCGGGCGTGCCCACGCGGGCGCGGGACAGGAAGCGCTCCGTGGACGGCTCGATGCGGTCCAGGAAGGGCTGGGGCATCAGGCCCATCACCCCGACGAGGATGATGAAGGGCAGCACCGTCAGGCTCTCGCGCACGTTCATGTCGCGCAGGTGCTGGTTCTCCCGGTGCGTCAGGCCGCCGAAGAACACCTTCTGCACCATCCACAGCATGTAGGCCGCGCCCAGGATGACGCCCGTGGTCGCGAACGCGCCGAACACCGCCGTCAGGTGCGGGTTGCCGGCCGCCGCGCCCAGGTCGCTCTTGAACGTGCCCAGGAGCACCAGGAACTCACCGATGAAGCCGTTGGTGCCGGGCACCGCCACCGAGGAGAAGGTGATGATGATGAAGGCGGTGGTGAACACCGGCATCACCTTGGCGATGCCGCCGAAGTCCGCCATCAGGCGGCTGTGGCGCCGCTCGTAGAGGAAGCCGAACAGGAGGAACAGCGCGCCCGTGGACACGCCGTGGTTGAGCATCTGGTACGCGCTGCCCGTGGCGCCCTCCGCCGTCAGCGCGAAGATGCCCAGCATGCAGTAGCCCAGGTGGCTGACGGACGAGTACGCGATGAGCTTCTTGATGTCCCGCTGCGCCAGGCACATCAGCGCGCCGTAGACGATGCCGATGACGGCCAGCGTCGCCAGGAACGGCCGGGCCTGCTGCGCGGCCACCGGGAACAGCGGAATCGCGTAGCGCCAGAAGCCGAAGGTGCCCATCTTCAGCATCACGCCGGCCAGGATCATGGAGCCGGCCACCGGCGCCTGCACGTGCGCGTCCGGCAACCAGGTGTGCACCGGCCACATCGGCACCTTGATGGCGAACGCCAGCGCGAACGCCGCGAACAGCCAGGGGCCGTAGGTGTGCAGCGTCGCGGCCATGCCCGTCAGCGAGTCACAAGCGCCCTCCGGTCCCGCCGCGCACGCGGACAGCTGCCGGTTCGCGTCCAACAGGCCGTTGTAGATGCTCGCGTAGTCGAACGAGCGCGCGCCCGCGGGCGAGCTGATGAAGTACACCGCGATGAGCGCCACCAGCATCAGCAGCGAGCCCACCAGCGTGTAGAGGAAGAACTTCACCGCCGCCATCTGGCGGTCCTCGGCGCCCCACACACCCACCAGCAGGTACATGGGGATGAGCATGGCCTCGAAGAAGATGTAGAAGAGCAGCACGTCCAGCGACACCAGCGCGCCCAGCATCGTCGTCTGGAGCACCAGCAGCGCCAGGTGGAACTCCTTGATGCGGTGGCTGATGTACGTGGTGGAGGCCAGCACCACCAAGGGGCCCAGGAACACCGTCAGGAGGATGAGGCTCACCGCCAGGCCATCCACGCCCAGGTGGTAGCTCAGCCCGAACTCCTGGAACCAGGGCACCCGGTACTCGAGCTGGAACTCGGGACCGCCGACCTCGAAGCGTGAGTACGCCCACACGCCGAAGACCAGGTCCACCACCATGCCGATGAACGTGACGGTGCGAATCTGCCCCGCCTCGCCGGCGGGCAGCATCAGCACCAGCGCCGCGAAGACGAGCGGCAGGAAGACGACGAGGTTGAGCAGGTGGGTGTCGAAGAAGCTCATTGCAGCACCTGGATGAGGGCGTAGGCCACGCCGCCGAGCAGGGCGAGGGCCATCACTGCGGCATAGGCCTGGGCGTCGCCCGACTGGACGTAGCGCAACGCGCTGCCCACGCGCGCCGTCACCCACGCCGTGCCGCGCACCGCCACGGTGTCGATGAGGAGCGCGTCCACCACGCGGAAGAGGATGAAGCTCATGAACTTGATGGGCCGGATGATGACCAGCTCGTACAGCTCATCCACGTAGAACTTGTTCTGCGCCGCGCGGCGCACCGCCCGGGCGTAGGCTGGCGCGGGCTGACCCGCGCGGGACGGGAAGAAGCGCAGGTACAGGAACGCCGCCAGCGCGCCGCCGGACACCGCCACCAGCCACGCGAAGCCGTAGTCACCCAGCGTGGGGACGCTCGTGTCCAGATCCACCGTCTTGCCCGTGGCGACCACGCGGTTCATCGCGGCGAACACCGGGCTCAGGAAGTTCTCGAACACCGGCTGCGGGCGGCCGTCACCGGGCGCCTTGAGCAGCGGCCACGCGTACACGGAGGCCACCACGCTGAGCACCGCCAGCACCACCAGCGGCAGCGTCATCTGCCACGCGCTCTCGTGCGCGTGCGCCACCTTGGCCTCCTTGGAGCGGGGCCCCTCGAAGGTCAGCAGGTACACGCGCGTCATGTAGAACGCGGTGCACGCGGCGATGAGCAGGCCCAGGTAGTAGACCGCGCTGGACACCCAGTGCAGGCCCGCCAGGTGGTTGTGGTGCACGCCGTGGAAGATGGCGTCCTTCGAGAAGAAGCCGGACAGCGGGATGATGCCGGTGATGGCCAGCGTGGCGACGAAGAAGGTGCCCCACGTCCACTTCATCTCGTGGCGCAGGCCGCCCAGCTTCTTGATGTCCGTCTCGTCCCCGTTGCCGTGCATCACGCTGCCGGCGCCCAGGAACAGACAGGCCTTGAAGAACGCGTGCGTCACCAGGTGCAGCACGGCCGCCCAGAAGATGCCCATGCCCACGCCCATGAACATGATGCCCAGCTGGGACACCGTGGAGTAGGCGAGCACCTTCTTGATGTCGTCCTGCGCGAAGGCGATGAGCGCCGCCAGCAGCGACGTCAGCGCGCCGATGATGGCCACCGTGGCCATCGCCGTGGGGCTGAGCACCAGCAGCGCGGACATGCGGCTGAACAGGTACACGCCCGCGGTCACCATCGTCGCGGCGTGGATGAGCGCGGAGACCGGCGTCGGGCCGGCCATGGCGTCCGGCAGCCAGACGTAGAGCGGCAGCTGCGCGCTCTTGCCCGCGGCGCCCAGGAGGAACAGCAGCAGCGCCACCGTCATCACGCCGCCGAACGTGTAGCCCTCCAGGGGCCCTGAGGCGATGGTCGTGGACAGGTCCACCTTGCCGGCGCCGCCCTCGGGCATCGCCTCGGCGAACTTCTGCAGGCCCAGGAAGGTGACGGGGCCCTTGTCCTCGAGCGCGGAGGCGTAGCGCTGGCTGGTGCTGCCCGCCGCCGTGTAGTCGCGCTCGTCGGCCTGGCGGTTGAAGGCGCCGACCATCAGCACCATCAGGAACGTGGCGATGAGGAACGCGAAGTCACCGATGCGGTTGGTGACGAACGCCTTGCGGCCGGCCCACGCCTTGGCGGGGTCCGTGTACCAGAAGCCGATGAGCAGGTAGCTGGCCATGCCCACGCCCTCCCAGCCCACGAAGAGCAGGACCAGGTTGTCGGCCAGCACCAGCGTCAGCATCGCCGCGACGAAGAGGTTCAGGTACGCGAAGAAGCGCCAGTAGGCCTCGTCGTGCTCCATGTAGCTGGTGGAGTACAGGTGGATGAGGAAACCCACGCCGGTGATGACCAGCAGGAGGATGCCGGACAGGTGGTCCACCATCAGCCCGAAGTTCACCCGGAAGTCGCCCACCGAGAACCAGGTGCCGTAGTCGTGCGCAATCGCGTAGCGCACGTAGTCCCGCTCGTTGCCGAACGGGTTCACGATGAAGGACAGGAGCCGGCGGCTCTCCAGGTCCATGGAGCTGGTGGCCCAGAAGGCCAGCACGCTCAGCACGAAGGCGCCCGCGACCGCGGAGCACGCGACCAGGTGCACGTTGGCGCGGCCCAGCATCTTGCCGAACACGCCGCAGATGAACGCGCCCAACAGGGGCAGCGCGATGATGAGCCAGAGCGAGGGCGCCATCACTTCTGGCGCGACCGGCGCGACCTGGAGGAATTCCGAGAAGGTGCTCATGAGTGGGCTCCTGGCGTGTCCGTCAGTGCTTCATGGTCCGGATGTCTTCCACCAGGATGCTGCCTCGGCTCCGGAAGACGGCGATGACGATGGCCAGTCCGATGGCCGCTTCCGCCGCGGCCACCGCGATGACGAAGAAGGCGGAGACGTGCCCGATGCTGTCGCCGTGCATGCGGGCGAAGGCCAGGAACGTCAGGTTCGCCGCGTTGAGCATCAGCTCCACGCACATGAAGACGACCAGTGCGTTGCGGCGCACCAGCACGCCGAACATGCCCATGCAGAACAGGGCGGCGGCAAGCAGGAGGTAGTAGGAGATGGGGACCATGGCCGGTTCGGGGCCTCGCGGGCGGACGACCTGCGCCGCCATCTAGCACAGAAAGTTTGAGGGAGTCGGCTGCGATCAGATTCGCGACTTGGCCACGACGACCGCGCCCACGATGGCCACCAGCAGCAGCAGGCTCACCGCCTCGAAGGGAAGCAGCCACTGGGTGAAGATGACCTGGCCCAGCGTCGCCATGGTGCCGAAGGTCGCCTGCGCCTCCACACCCATGGACGGGGGCGGCCCCGAGGGCAGCTTGCTGAGCGCGATGGCCAGCACCGCCAACAGGCCCACCGTCGCCACGCCGCCCACGAGCCTCGCCAGCGTGGGCTTTCCACGCGAGGGCGACTCGCTCAGGTTCAGCAGCATGATGACGAACAGGAAGAGCACCATGATGGCGCCCGCGTAGACGAGCACCTGGAGCACCGCCACCGTGTGCGCCCAGAGCAGGACGTACAGCCCGGCCAGGAAGAAGAACGTGGAGACCAGGGCCATGGCGGAGTTGATGGGACTCCGCGCGAAGATGACCATCCCGGCCGACAGCAGCGTCAGGAGCGCGAACGCCCCGAAGAGGATGAGCTCGATGTTCAAGACCAGTCTCCGAACGAACCCCAGGGCTTGTCGCCGAACGGGCAGCGCTTCTCGCGGATGTGGGCCTCGAACTCGTCCTTGAACCGCATCAGGAACGAGTGCGTGGGCAGCGCCGCCGCGTCACCCAGCGCGCAGATGGTGTTGCCCAGGCCGATGGGCGGGTAGGGGGCGATGGAGGACGCCACGTTGGAGAGCATCTCCACGTCGCCCGGGTCGCCGCGCCCCTCTTCAATCTTGCGCAGCAGGCGCGTCTGCCACGGCGTGCCCTCGCGGCACGGCGTGCACTGGCCGCAGGACTCCTCCGCGTAGAAGCGCGCCACGCGCCACAGGCTGCGCACCATGCAGGTGGCGTCGTCCATGACGATGACGCCGCCGGAGCCCGCCATGGTCTGCTTGACCTTGAGGGCCTCGAACTCCATGGCCACGTCCAGCTCGTCCGCGCCCAGCACCGGCGCCGAGGACCCGCCCGGAATCACGGCCTTCACCTTGCGACCCGCCGGCATGCCCCGGCCGTACTTGTCGTCGTAGATGAGCTCCGCGAGGGTCGTGAACATCGACACCTCGTAGACGCCCGGGCGGTTCACCGTGCCCGACAGGCAGACCAGGCGCGTGCCGCCCGACTTGTCCGTGCCCAGCTTCGCGTACCAGTCCGAGCCGCCCGTGAAGACGTGGGGCACGCTGGCGAGCGTCTCCACGTTGTTCACCACCGTGGGGCTGCCGAACAGGCCGACGACGGCGGGGAAGGGGGGCTTCAGGCGCGGCCAGCCCTTCTTGCCCTCCAGGCTCTCCAGCAGGGCCGTCTCCTCGCCGCAGATGTACGCGCCGGCGCCGCGGACCAGGTAGCAGTTGAGCTCGTAGTCCTTGCCCATCAGCTTCTTGCCGAAGATGCCCGCCTTGTACGCCTCGTCGATGGCGGCCTGGCAGCGCTCCGCGGGGAACTTGAACTCGCCGCGCAGGTACACGTAGCAGGTGTGCACGCCCAGCGCGTACGACGCGATGGCGATGCCCTCCAGCATCATGTGCGGGTCGTCCTCGAGGATGTAGCGGTCCTTGAAGGTGCCCGGCTCGGACTCGTCGCCGTTGACCGCGAGGTACTTGGGCTTGGGGCTGTCCTTGGGGACGAAGCTCCACTTCAGGCCCGTGGGGAAGCCGGCGCCGCCGCGACCGCGGAGGTTGGACTTCTTCACCTCGTCGATGATGGCGGCCGGCTGCATCTCCAGCGCCTTCTTCAGACCCTCGTAGCCACCGCGCTTCTTGTAGCTGTCCAACGTCCAGGACTGGGGCTTGCCCCAGGCCGCGGAGATGATCGGGTCGATGCCCTTTGCCGTAGAGGCCATGTGATGACGTCCTGCCTGGGTGAAAGGGTGGCGCTTCAGCTCAGCTTGGCCAGGATGGCGTCCAGCTTCGCGCGGGTGAGGCTCTCGTGGTGATCCTCGTTGATCTGCAGGCACGGCGCCGTGCCGCAGGAGGCCAGGCACTCGGTCTCGCGCAAGGTGAACTTCTCGTTGGCTTCACCTGCCTTGAGGCCGAGCTTCTCCTCCAGGTAGGCGAGCATCTTCTCCGCGCCCCAGAGCGAGCAGGACAGGTTCGTGCAGACGTCGATGACGTACTTGCCCGGCTTCTTCAGGTGGTACATCACGTAGAAGCTGGCGACCTCGTAGGCGCGCTCCGGCGTGACCTCCAGGTGCTTGGCGACCAGGCGCAGGCCCTCGGGCGGCAGCCAGCCCTTGATCTCCTGGAGCAGGCGCAGCGCCGGGAGCATGCCCGCGCTTTTGCGATCAGAGGGGTAGTGGGAGATGATCTCCGCGATACCCGCGTCGAACTTCTTCTGCTCTTCAGGAGTGAACAGGGGCTCCGCCATGGCGGGGGGCTACGTATTGCTCCAAAGGCCGCGTTGTCAACATAAACCCTCGACGGTACACTGGGCCGCCATCAGCAAATTGCCGAGCGATTTCAACCCCTTGTTATGACCCCGGGCCCAGAGAACAAGCGTCAGCACCCCCGGGTCCCGGCCGTGCTGAAGGTGGAGTACGCCGACGGACGCCAGGCGCGTGACGTCACGGAGAACCTGTCCCATTCGGGGCTCTTCGTGCAGACCGACCAGGTCTTCACCCTGGGGGACGAGGTGCGGCTCGCACTTTCTTTCCCGGGCCTGCTGGATCCGGTAGAAGTCACCGGCATCGTGGCCTGGATGAGGCCCGCGGGCGTCGATCAGCCCGGAGGAGTCGGGGTCCGCGTCGAGCGCGCGGAGGACAGGCGCAGACTGGGTGACATCTTGAGTGCGGCAGGACCCAACAGCCACGCGCCCCACGCCGAGCACGAGGGGTACCGTGTGCTCATCGTCGAGGACAACCCGCACATCATCGAGATGTACAGCTACGTCCTCAAGAAGCTGGCGTCCGGTGAGCTGCACGGGAAGGTGCCCCTGGAGGTCCACTTCGCGCCGGACGGGCACCACGCGCTGGGCATGCTGCGCGAGGGCCGCTTCAGCCTGGTGATGACGGACCTCTACATGCCGGTGATGGACGGCTTCGCGCTCGTGGAGCGCATCCGCGAGGAGGAGGCCCTGCGGGCCATCCCCGTCATCGCCATCTCCGCCGGCGGCAAGGAGGCCCAGGACCGCGCGCTGCAGCTGGGCGTGGACATCTACCTGCGCAAGCCGGTGAAGTTCGTCGAGGTCCTGGAGACGGTGAAGCAGCTGCTTCGCATCCGCTGAGAACCCCCCGGGTTCCGCCAGTCCCACGTTGAGCGGTGGCGGGTGGACGTCGTAGAGTCGCCCACCCATGCCGAAGGCCGCCATCAACCGCGACGCCGTCAGTGGCGAGGCGCTGTTCATCCTCCGAAACCTGAGGGAGAACGGCCAACTCGGACGCTCCAACAAGCTGGCCGATGTGAAGGCCGCGCTGGAGCCGTCCGTCTCGCTCGATTTCGACAACTACTTCTTCTTCCTGCGCAAGTTCCACTACATCGCCATGGACCGCGAGGCCCAGCTCAAGCTCACCGAGCAGGGCGAGCGCGTGGCGGGCGGGGAGCTGTCGGACAAGTTCTCCGTGGAGGTGGGCGAGTTCTTCGCCGACCAGATTGCCTCGGCCGAGGACGAGCCCCCCGTGGCCCAGGGCACCGAGGAGTCGCTGGTGCTGCCGCCGCCCCCGCCGGAGCTGCTCCTGGACGAGGCGGAGGTGGTGCCCACCGCGGCCACGCAGATTGCGCCGCCCCCGTCGCCGCCGCCCATGCCGCCAATGCGCGCCGCGCGCTCGGCCATGCCCGCGCTGGACCTGACGCCGCCGCCCAACACGTCGCAGGTACCCGTGCCCGTCCCGGCGCCCTTCACGCCGCCTGTGCCCGTGGCGCTCATCACCCCCGCGACGCCCGAGCCTCGCCGGGAGACGTCCATCGGTCTGGCTCCCACCGCGCCGCTGCCCCTCGCTCCCCCGTCGTCGTC
>NZ_SRLW01000429.1:0-6298 GCF_006518215.1 Myxococcus sp. AB025B | reverse complement strand
CGCCCATCCACCGGGTGCAACCTAGGGAGGGGAGTCGTGTCGCGGAAGCGGGCCTGTCCGCCAGGCTACTTCTTCTGGGCGATGATTCGGTTGACCGCCGCGCGGTCCTCCGCGGTGATCCGCTCGCGCGGGGCCGCATCCGTCGAGCGCGAGACAGCGCCCTTGGCGTCCTCGTACGCGTCCTCCAGCCCCTCCTTCATCCGCTCAACGGTGTCGGGCTTCACGGCGCGCTTCCAGGTCCGCTCCATGTGCTGCAGCGGCGTCCTGCCGTCCACCTGCCCCGAGGACAGGAAGATGCCGAGCCCCACCGCGCAAGCCGTCCAGACGATGAACTTCAAAGCTCCCATGCTCACAGCCTCCCACGTCGTCTTACATGAGGTGGCGGCGCGTGGCCAGTTTCCGACCGGGGGTGTGTCATCCGCGCTGACAGGGGGGCGGACGGCACTTAATGTCCGCGGGCTTGCAGCCCGAAGAACTCTTCCAGGCCGCCCGGACGCGGGCGGCGCAGATGGACGTGGGACGTGGAGACGCGGTGGTGGAGCGTATCCGGGCGTCCGCGTCGGCGTTGTTCACCCGCATCCCCGAGCCCCCCGTGTACCGGCGGGCCGAGGACCCTTCGCGCAAGGCCGCCCAGGCGTTGTTGCCGGAGATGGAGAAGGTGTTGGCGGAGGCGCTCGCCGCGGGGCGTGAGCCCTCGATGGCGCCCGCGCTGGAGAAGCTGGTGGCGGCGCTGCTCGCGCACGGCGAGGCCCTGTGTCACACGGCGGGCGGGCGGCTGGAGGCGGCGGAGACCGCGTGGCGACGTGCGCAGGAGCTGGAGCGCGCGGCGCATCCGACGCGGCACCTGGTGACGTCACCGCCACGGCCTCCGCCGGTGTTCGACAAGACGTCGGGAGGCTCGCGGTACGACCCCCGGCCCGCGCCGCAGGCGAGCGTGAAGCTGGTGTGCCCCAACACGGGGTGCAAGCGGGTGGGGGACTACGCCTTCCTGACGAACCACGCGTACAACCGCTTCGTGTGCCCGGTGTGCGGCACGCCGTTCCTCGCGTACTTCGGTGAGCTGCGCGGGTTGGAGGTGGAGGTCCGGCGCAGCTCGAAGCGCTACTTCTTCACGGTGGACGAGGTGGGCTCCACCAACTCGTCGCGCATCGAGTTCGAGGAGGCGAGCGGACAGGAGTTCCCCGCGGCGCGGCGCGACTTGCTCGGCTTCTTGTACACGGAGGCGCGGGAGCTGAAGGTGGTGGTGAACCTCACCAACCAGCGGCTCATGTGGGTGAGTCCGGCGTCCTCGTGTTTCGTGGCGACGGTGGCGTTCGGTGAGGGGGCGCCGGAGCTGGTGGCGTTCCGGGCGTACCGGGACGACGTGCTCAGGAAGAGTGTGCTCGGGCGCGGGTTCATCCGTGGCTACTATCGTTTCGGCCCGGACGTGGCGCGGTGGGTGTCACGCAGGCCGGTGGCGCGGAGCGGAGTGCGCTGGATGTTGAGGCAGGTGCATGACCGCCTGACCAGGAGTGGATTTTCGTGACGCAGCAAGGAATCGGCGCGCCGCCGCCCGTGAAGCCGACGGGCGTGGGGACGAAGGTGTTCATGGCCCTGCTCGCCGGACTGGGGCTGGCGGGGGTGGTGTACCTGGGCGTGCTGGAGGCGCGTCGCTCGCAGCTCGTGCCGGATGGCGCGGCGGCGCCCTCGTTCGAGATGAAGCGCCACGAGGGCGGCGTGTTGAAGCTGGAGGAGCTGCGGGGACAGGTGGTGATGCTGGACTTCTGGGCGACGTGGTGTCCGCCGTGTCGCGAGGAGATGCCGGCGCTGGTGAAGCTGGCGAAGGAGTACGAGTCGCAGGGGCTCGTCTTCCTGGCGGCGAGTCGTGACGACGGCGACATGGCGCCGAAGCTGGTGGACAACTTCATCCGCCGTCACCTGCCGGACCTGAAGCCCTACGTCGTCTACGCGGACGACGACATGGCGCGGGCGTTCGAGGTGAACGCGCTGCCGACGCTCTACTTCCTGGACCGTGAGGGCAAGGTGACCGACGCGCAGCGCGGCGCCCTGTCCGAGGACGCCCTGCGCCGGCGCATCGAGCGGGCGCTCAAGCAGCAGTAGCGGGGGAGGGCCTGGCGTCCCTCGTGGATGCCTCGACGGGCGCTGGCTGGGGCGCGGCGCTCAGCGTGATGCCTCACGCGCGCAACACGCGGATGCGCGAGCAGGACCGCAATGCTCGGGACGAACGCGCCGATGAGGGGGCCACGAGCGGATGTGTAGGCAGGACCGCGGCGCTCGGGACGACGAGCCCACGTGGATGTAACGAGCGGATGCGCAAGCAAGATTGCTGCGCTCGGGACGACGAGCCCACGTGGATGTAACGAGCGGATGCGCAAGCAAGATTGCTGCGCTCGGGACGACGAGCCCACGTGGATGTAACGAGCGGATGCGCAAGCAAGATTGCTGCGCTTGGGACGACGAGCCCACGCGGAAGCAGCGAGCGGACGCGCAGGCAGGACTGCGCTGCGGCGCACGGGATGAATGCGCCGGCTCGGATGCATCGAGCAACGCCCCTGAACACGCGGCGCACCGCGAGACGCTGAGGTCTCGCGGCGCCGCGAGTGAGGCGGGTTACTTCCCTGGAGTCGCCGGCTTCGGGGTGCTCTCCGGTGCCTTGGTCGCCGGAGCCGTCTTCGAAGCATCCTCGGGAGGCTTCGTCGCAGGCGGAGCCGCAGCCGGCGCCGTCTTCGCCGCAGGAGCCGTCGCGGGCGCAGGCTTCGAAGAACTCTCAGGAGGCTTCGTCGCCGGAGCAGGCGCACTCTTCGCCGCACTGTCAGGAGGCTTCGTCGCAGGCGGAGTCGCGGGCGCGCTCTTCGCGCCACCCTCGGGAGGCTTCGTCGCCGGAGCCTCCTTGCCCGCTGGAGGCTGCTGTCCCGCGGGGACGACGGTCTCCCGACCCTCGGTCTCCACCTCGGAGCGGATGAGGCGGAAGTCGACGCGGCGGTTCTTCGCGCGACCCAGGGCGGTGTCGTTCGTCGAGATGGGCCGGTCGAACCCGAAGCCCTCCGAGCTCAAGCGCTTGCGGTCGATGCCCTTGCCCACCAGGTACTCGAGCACCGAGCGAGCCCGCTTGTCCGACAGGCCCATGTTGAGCTGCCGAGAGCCGCGGTTGTCCGTGTGTCCTTCGATGAGCACCGGTCCGAGCGTGGGATTCTTCCGCAGCACCGTGGCCACCTCGTCCAGCAGCGGATACGAGCGCTTCTGGATGACGGCCGAGCCCGTCTCGAACAGCACGTTGCCCTTGATGCGGATGCGGTCCGACTCGACGAACACGTACGGCGGCGAGTCGAACGGGCAGCCGTTGTTCTCCGGCGGGCCGAACATGTCGGGGCAGTCGTCCTCGTTGTCGGGCACCTCGTCGCCGTCCGTGTCCGGGCAGCCGTCGTAGTCCTTCGGGCCGGGCTTGTCCGGGCACTTGTCGAACTGGTCCGTGATTCCGTCGCCGTCGGTGTCCACCTCGGGGCAGCCCTTGAGCTCCTTCGTCCCCTTCACGTTGGGGCAGCTGTCCTCGCCGTCCACGATGCCGTCGTCGTCGTTGTCCGGGTCCGGGCAGCCATCGCTGTCCATGAACCCGTCCTTGTCCTCGGGCTCGTTGGGGCAGCGGTCCCGGTTGTCGGGCACGTTGTCTCCATCCGAGTCCACGAAGCTCTGGTCGTAGCGCAGCCCGAACATCACGCGCAGCGCCTCGCGCCCATAGCCCGTGGTGAGGTTGATGCCGCGCCCCACGTTCAGCTCCAGCCCCCAGTTGCCCCAGACCTTCGTGCGGGCGCCCACGAGCACCTCCCACGGCGTCTTGAGCGTGTCGGACTGGTCGAAGTTGAACGGGCGCACCAGCGGCGTGGCGATGTGCATCTCGGCCGTGGCCTGCACGTCCGTGAAGCGGCCCATGTTCGGCAGCTCCGCGATGACACCACCGCCGAGCGTCAGCTCGTCATCCACGAGCAGGTTGAGGTACTGGGCCTCCTTGCGGATCCGCACGCCCGCGTTGCCGACGACGCGGATGGGGATGGGCAGCACCTCGAAGCGCTGCTCCACCGCCAGGCGCGGCGCGAACAGGAAGCCGCGCTCACCCGTGAAGCTGTCCGCGGAGCCGGTGGGCGCGCGGACCTCCGCGATGAGCGACAGGCCCACCGGGAACTTCTCGCGGTCCAACAGGTGCACGCGAGGCACCACGCGGAGGTCCCCGAGCGTTGTGCGGCTGACGCCCGCCGCGCCCGGGAAGTTCGGCGCGTCGAGCGCGTCGCGCAGCAGCTTGAAGTTGTCGCCCTGCAGGAGGGTGACGGGCAGGTCGACGCCAATCTCCAACCGCTCGTGGAGCTGATAGGCGAACAGCAGGTGCGCATCGAGCCGGTACGGCAGCAGGTCGCCGAGCTTCTCGTCGCCGAGCTTCAGGGCGAGGATTCGCCAGTTGAAGTCGAACAGCAGCGCGCCGCGGAAGCTACCCACGGGCTCACCGCCGTAGGTGCCCTCGAGCGCGATGCCGCTGTTCTGCGCGGTGGTCGGCTTGTTGGGCACGGCGTCGAAGCCGCGCGTGAAGGGGTCTGTTTGAGCGTGGGCCGCTACCGAGGCCAGAACGAGGCCGAGCAGGGCGAGTCGGGCGACGGAGCTGCGCAGGGGCCGCCACCAGGAGAAAGGGCCGGAGCTGGTGCCTCGCATGATGGCAGCTCATACCATCGGCTCCCGAGGGGCGGAAACAAATGACCCACCCCCCGGGCCGAAATACAGCCTCGCGCTACTTCTCCATGAATGACTGCGCGGGAACGATGGTGACGGCGTCCGCTCGGACGGGGAGCTTGAAGGGGACGATGGACTTGTCCACTTCCAGAAGCTCGGGCGACTTGTCGGACGCGTAGGTGATGGGGGACGGCGGGCTTGCGCGCAGCGCGTCGGCGAGCCCCTGCGCGTCCTGGGTGACGAACGCGAAGGACAGCGCGCTGGGGTGAAGCCTGCGGCGCAGCACCTCCTGCACGGACTGGGGCGTCATCTTCGTGAGGGCCTGGCGGTACTGCTCCAGGTAGTTCGGCGTCCCGTAGAAGAGCGAGTCGATGGCGTAGCCGAGCCTGCGCGGGTCCGTCTGCTCCCACAGGCGCGAGTAGCCCTGGAGGAAGCCGCGCATCAGGTCGAAGCGCTCCTGGGGAATGGGCGCGTTGACCAGCTGCTCCAGGTAGTAGACGGCGCCGCGCGTGGCGAACATGCCGTTGGCGGGCTCCACCGGGCGCAGCCACACGGTGAGGTCCTGCTGCGTGCGCGCGATGTTGGTGCGGTTGTACGTGGTGCCCGGGTCCTCGATGAAGTGCTCGGCGTAGGCGTAGTCGCCGTAGTTGAGGCCGCGCTTCTCACGCAGCTCGGTGAAGAGCAGACCGATGGACTGACGGTGCTCTCCCAGGTGCGACAGCGCGAAGGCGAGCGGGAAGAAGTCCGGGTCACCGCGGCGCACGGGATTGACGTAGCCCATGCTGACCGCGGTGGAGAGCGTCTGCTTCTGGATGATGACCGCGCGCCCGGCGGTGGAGGGCACGGTGGGCAGCGTCACGCGCGGCGCACCCGAGGCGGGCAGGCCCCCAAGACGCGACAGGAGCGAGTCCTTGAGCGCATCGTCCACCGCGCCGGCCAGGCCGACAACGAGCCGGTCCTGGGTGAAGACGCGCTGGGCGTGGGCCTTCACGTCGTCGAGGGTGATCGCCTTGAGGCCCTGGACGGTGCCGCCGGTGTAGTGGGCGTAGGGGTGGCCCTCGTAGAGGAGCGCGTCGAGGGCGACCTTGCCGAGCCCCTCGTCATTGGCGCTGCGCAGGCCGTTCTCCACGTCGCTGATGGCGTTGGCGCGCAGGCGCTCGAGCTCCGCGGAGTCGAAGCGCGGCGCGAGCAGCACGTCGGTGAAGAGCTCCAGGTAGCGCGGCAGGAAGTCCTTGTGGACGCGACCGGAGAAGGTGGTGAACTCCTTGTCCGTGGCGACGTCCAGCTCGGCGGCCATGGGGAAGAGCGTCTCGAGCAGCTGCGCGGAGGTGAGCTTCTGCGTGCCGCCCTCGGCCATCAGCGTGGCGGTGAGCGCGGTGAGGCCCTCCTTGCCCTTCGGGTCGTCGATGGAGCCCGAGTGGAACACGAGCCGGAACGTGACGATGGGCGTGCCCGGGCGCGCGAGGACGACCAGCTCCAGCGGCTTGGGCTGCTGGAGCGGAACCGCGGGGACCTCGGTGGGAGGCGTGCTCGCCGCCTGGACGGGGGCCTCGGGCGCGGGGGCCTCGGGCGCGGGGGCCTCGGG
>NZ_SRLW01000428.1:0-6261 GCF_006518215.1 Myxococcus sp. AB025B | reverse complement strand
GCGGAGAAGCTGGTGGGCATCTGGTCGGCGGACCCCGTCTATGGGCCCGACGTCCAGGGCGAGCTGACGGTGTTCCGCGAGGGCACCACGTGGCGCGCGCGAATCTCGGGCTACGAGGCCACGGGACAGGCGGAGAAGGGCGCGCTGTCGCTGGCCCTGCCGGGCGGACAGGGGACGTTGCCGGACGGGGAGGCGTACCTGGGCGGCGGTCTCCACGCGCGGCCCCGGGACGCGCTGAAGCTGGGGCAACTGTACCTGTCGGGCGGCGTGTGGAACGGCAAGCGCGTGGTGTCCAGGCAGTGGGTCGAGCGCTCCACCGCGCGGCACTCGGTGATGAGCCCCGAGCGCACCTACGGGTATGCGTGGTGGCGACATGACCTGCGCGTGGGCGAGCGCGTCTACGCGGAATACGAGGCGGGCGGCAACGGCGGGCAGTACGTCATGGTCATCCCCGAGCTGGAGCTCACGGTGATGTTCACCGGGGGCAATTACGGGCAGTTCAACGTCTGGAAGACCTTCCGGGAGGAATTGCTGCCCCGATACATCCTCGCGGCCGTGCGGCGGTAGGGGCGGGGGAGGGGGCGTCGGGCCCGTGTCTTGGCTCGACGCCCGGGGCGGAACGTGGGTAGAAGGCCGGTGCAATGGAGCCTGTTTCGAAGCCCAAAGTCTCGCTGGTGACCGAAATCTCGAGGGAGTTCACCTTCGAGGCCGCGCACTTCCTCCCCAACGTCCCGCCGGGGCACAAGTGCTCGCGCGTCCACGGGCACAGCTATCGCGTCGAAGTCACCGTGCGCGGTCCGGTGGACCCCCACTACGGCTGGGTGGTCGACTTCGCCACGCTCACCGAGGCCTGGCAGGCGATGCACGCGCAGCTGGACCACCGGCTGCTGAATGACGTGCCGGGGCTGGAGAACCCCACCAGCGAGCTGCTGGCCGCCTGGGTCTTCAGCAAGCTGAGCTTCCCCACCGCGAAGGTGGTGAAGATTCGCGTCGCGGAGACCTGCACGTCTCAGTGTGTCGTCTATCCCGAAGAGGGCTGACTCACTCGCGCAGCAGCAGCCCGCCGTCGAGCACCAGCTCCGTGCCGGTCATCCAGGACGCGCCCAGCAGGTGGCGCACGGCCTCGGCGACGTCCTCCGGATGGCCCAGTCTTCCGAGAGGATGCAGTGAGCGCAGGCCCGCGAGCTGAGCCTCCTGACGGCGGGTGTACTCCTCGGATGATGGCGTCGTCTCGCCCGGTGCGAGCCTCACCTCGCGCACCATGTCCGTCTCCACGACTCCGGGCAGCACGGCGTTGGCGCGCACGCCCCGCGCCGCGCCGGCCAGCGCGAGGACCTTCATCACCTGGAGCAGGCCCGCCTTCGCCGCGCTGTACACCGCGCTGGTGACGATGGGCCGCGTGGCCAGCGTGGACGCGACGAAGACCTGCGCGCCGCCGGGCTCCAACACCTCCAGCGCCTGCTCACCCAGGCGCAAAGGCGCGATGAGGTTGATCTCCAACTGGGAGCGCAGCGCCTCCTCGCCGATGTGTCCCGGCGGTTGATGCACCACCTGGCCCGCGCTGTGGACGAAGCCGTCCAGGCCGCCCAGCAGCTCCGCGGCCTGGCGCAGCAGTCCCTCTCGCTCCGTCGGTGACGCCACGTCATGGGGCAGGGCGAAGGCCTGTCCGGGCCAGGCGCGCGTCACCTCGTTGAGGACGTCCGCGCGACGACCCGTCACGACGACGCGGCCACCCGCGCGCAGCAGGGCCTCCGCCACCGCGCGACCGATGCCCGTGCCGCCTCCGGTGATGAGCACCTTCCGGGTGCCCGTCGGCGTCATGAGCAGCGCTCCCAGTGCACGTCCTCCTGTGCGCGGCGGTCTCTCACGGTGACGGGCGTTCCGGCAGGGCTTGCGTCACCTGGAAGGGTGTCGTTCGAGTGCGAGTCTCTCCTCTGTCCTTCATGCCCGGTCAGGTGCTCGTCCGTTGCCACCGCGCTCATGACCGCGTCCCCGTCGAGGACTCCGAGGCGACCAGCTCATCGTGTGGATAGTAGGAGGTGCCCGTGACAGGCGTCAGGCCCTCGGGAGGGGCCTCGGTCTCCACCTCGTCCGACGGGATGAAGCCGGGCTTGTCGACACAGAGCACGGTCTGCTCGGTGGACGAGGGGTTGTCGTAGCGATGCGGGAAGCCGCGCGGCCAGTGGAACGCCTGTCCTCGGGCCACGGGCCGGTGTTGCAGGTGCAGCCCTCCGCCGAGCACCAGCTCGCTCTCCTCCATCTTCTGGTGCACGTGCGTGGGGATGTGGCCTCCGGGTCTGACTCGCAGCCGGTAGACGCCGTAGCCCGTCCCCTCATGGATGATGTCCACGCGGCCGAAGGACTTCTCCTCCTTGCCGTAGACCATCTCCTCCGCGCTGCGGTGCACCTGGAGCGAGGGAATCGCCAGCCCGCCCAGCGCGTGGGGCTTGGTGACTCGCACCGTGGCCGCGTGGACCTGAGCGCGAGGCACGTCCTCGGTGGGTGGCGCCAGCACGTAGCGGCAGATGGCCTCGGCGGCGGACTCGAGCAGCTCGAAGCGACACGACTCCAAGAGGAAGCGCAGCTCCCCCGCGAGCCGGCCGTAGTTCACCGTCTGCGAGAGCTTGCCGCCCGCCGCGGCGCGCGTGTCCAGGAACAGCGCCACGTCGACTTGCAGCGGCTGGGCGGAGATGCGCTCCCGATTGAAGATGCCCACGATGCAGTCCACCGTGAGGCCCCGCACCTCGATGACGTCCAGCGGTCGGCCCTCGGCCGTGGTGATGGTGGGGGGATGGAAGGCGTGCTCGATGCTCATGGCTGTCCGGGAATGTAGGCCGCCCATCGTCCGAGGGAAACGCGGACGCGGGCTCCCGTCTCCTCAGTAACAGGCCGGGGCGGTGAAGGCACTGCCGACGGGCTCCCTGGCCGTGCCCCGAGCTGGGACCCCTGCTTCCGGTGCCCCCGGGTTGGGCTCGCCGGGTGGCTGTCCCGAGGCGCTCGTTCCTGTTTCCCGGCTGGAGGTTGAGTCCTCCAGGTCCTGGCCTCGGGGGCGCGAGTTGCGCGATCCTCCGCGGCCCATGCTCCTCGTCCTCCTGGGTGTGCTCCTGTCCGCGAAGCCGGCGCCGGCCGCGAAGGTCTTCGTGCCGTGTCCCCAGGCCACGCCCGAGTGGACCGCGGCCCACGAGCGCCTCGTCGCGCTGGACGCGAAGCTGGAGGCGCTGCCCGACGGCGTTGACGGCAAGCCGGGCGTGGCGGCGCTGCGAGGGCTCTTGTCCTCGCGCTGCTTCGAGCTGAGCCGCGAGGTGGACGAGCCGGTGCCCGAGGACGTCTCGCTCCTGGCCCTGAAGGACTGGTGGCGTCGGGGCGGGCGGACGTGGGTGGAGTCCTATCTGGAGCTGGGCAGGCCGGGCGTCCGCACGGTGGTCTTGCCGCCGACGGTGCGTGAGGTGCTGATGCTCGACACGGTGAAGCCGGACCACAAGCTCGCGCCGTGGCTGTGCGCCATGGGGGACAGCGCCTGTGTGAAGGAGACCGAGCCCTGGGTCGTCCGGGCCGAGGCGGCCTTCGCCGCCCACCGGGAGAAGGAGGCGAAGCACCTCGCGAGCATCGTGGACGCGGACTCCGCTGGTGGGGGCTTCGGGCCCACGTACTGCGAGAAGGAGGCCCGCAGGAAGTCCAAGCGCTGGCGCTACCCCGCGTGGCGCCTGTGCCTGTCCAGTCATGGGGGCTCCACGCGGATGCTCCCACTGATGGGCTTGCGAGTCCCCTCGGAGGGATGGCTGGTGCTGCGCGGGCGTCGCGGGCACTACTCCTTCTGCGACGAGGTGCGCGCCTACCACCTGGGCACGGGCACGGCCTGGGTGTCGCAGAGCTGCAGCGAGCTGGCCCTGTACGAGGACGCGGAGCGCGTCGGCAAGGTCGACGTGAAGACCACGGACGCGAACCGGCAGGCGCGCGTGGCGGTGGGGACCGTGAGTCACGAGGCGCTGCGAGAGCTGACGTGGATGCTGCTGTTGTCGGGCGAACTCGACGACGTGCTCCGGCCCGCTCCCCTCCGCCAAGAGGTCCCCAAGGGCTTCGCCATCGAGTGGCGGGAACTCCCCGACGACTTCACCACCGTGGGCGGCGTCGTGGGCGGCGTGATGTGGGGCAACAGCGGGCAGACCGTCCTCCGCTGGACGTGGTTCCCACCCGAGCGGGGCGAGCCGCTGTCGGGCGACCTGACCTGGCCCGAGGCCTCGGACCCCGGCGATGACCATGCGGACACCCTGGTGGAGGCGCTCGAGCAGACCTTCCAGGCGGGCTGTCCGACGCGCCCCGTGCCCGTGGACCTGCTCGACTTCACCCGTCCGACCACCGTCAATGAGGTCGACGCACCCGAGGGCGTGTCCCACGTCCAGGATGCCCGTGTCACCGCCCTGCGCGAGTGGAAGCCGCCCCCGGGCTGCACCGTCCCCGGCAAGTGAGGCCCCGCGAGATTGCGTTGCGCTCCGGGGCTCCGGGCAATTAGTAATGGGATATGTTGCAAATTGCCTCGGCGGTGAGGCGCGCCGCGCCTCGGGCGTTCCGTTCATCGGGACGCTGTTGTCCCTCCATGTGTCGCTAGCGTCGTCATCGGACCTCGCGCGGAGGGCCGGGCCATCTCACGGGTCCGGTGCGTCGCGCCGTCGGCTCCGAGCTCCTCGATAGGTACCGCCGTCCTCCCGCCGGTGAAGTGTGCACCGAGGGTCGACGTGTGCCTCCACACTCCCGTGTGTCACCTTCTGGCGGACTTCGTGCCGCGGGGGTGATGTGCGCGTCGTCTCCCGTCCTGTCCGCTCAAGCCCATGACGTCGTAATTCCAGACACCTCCATGTCCTCCGCCTGCGACCTCGTGCGCCGGACGGGAGACGTCCGTGAAGACGCATCCGTAGAACCATCCCTGTTCCCATCGGCGACCTCGTGCGCCGCACGGGAGACGTTCGTGAAGTCGTAGCCCCAGACACCCGTGTCCCCGGTCGGCGACCTCGTGCGCCGCACGGGAGACGTCCTCGAAGACGCATTCCTAGCGCCATCCCAGTCCCCCGTCGGCGATGTCGCGCGCCGCACGGGAGACGTCCGTGAAGTCGTTCCTTGTCCTGTCACCCAGGGCCGTCGGCGGTGGGCGCGCCTCGAGCGCGAACGCCACCGGTGTGTCCCGACCCTTGGAAGAAGTCGGAGTCCCCCATGAATTGGAAGCGTGCAGCAGTCGGAGGGGCCTTGTCCCTTCCTCTCGTCATCGGTGGTCTGGTCCTCGCGCGGAGCGAGAGCGCGGATGCGTCCGGTGGAGCAGGTGGCGTGAAGATGGCGGCGGCCCCCGTCGTCGCCGCGGAGGTCGTCACCCGGCAGGTGGCCGACAGCGCCGAGTTCACCGGTACGTTGGCGGCGGTGCAGAGCGTGGAGCTGCGGCCTCGCGTCGGTGGCTACATCGACTCGGTGCGCTTCGCGGAGGGCGGGTTGGTGACGGCGGGGCAGGTGTTGTTCCAGCTCGACTCGCGCACCTTCGAGGCCGTGCTGGACCGGGCGCGCGCGGACCTGCGTCAGGCCGAGGAGCGCCGCACGCTGGCGGAGAAGCGGTTCGAGCGTGGCGAGAAGCTGGTCGCCGAGCAGGCCATCTCCCAGGGGGACTTCGACGTGCTGACGGCGGAGCGCGCGGAGTCCCGTGCGCGCGTCGAGTCCGCCAAGGCGGCGGTGCGAGGCGCGGAGGTCGACCTGCAGGACACGCGCGTGCGCGCACCCGTGAGTGGACGGGTGGGGCGGGCGCTGGTGACGCAGGGCAACCTGGTCAGCAGCGGCGCGCTGCTCACGACCATCGTCTCGGTGGAGCCCTTCTACGTGTACTTCGACGTGGACGAGGCCACGTACCTGCGCTTCGCGGGGACGACGTCCGGGGCACGCGGGAAGGACGGGCGTGTCAACGCGGTGCCGGTGCGCGTGGCGCTGACGGGGGATGAGGGCTTCCCCCGCGAGGCGCGGCTCGACTTCCTGGACAATCAAGTGGTGGCGGGGACGGGGACTGCGCGAGCGCGCGCGGTGCTGCCCAATCCGGACGGGAAGCTGACGGCGGGGCTCTTCGCTCGGGTGCGGCTGGAGACGGGCGCGGCGCGGCCCACGGTGCTCATCCAGGACCTGGCGGTGGGCACGGACCAGAAGGGGCGCTACGTGCTGGTGGTGCGTCCGGACCAGACGCTGGAGCAGCGGCGCGTGGAGCTGGGGACGACGGCTGTCTCTTTATACACATCT
>NZ_SRLW01000427.1:0-6351 GCF_006518215.1 Myxococcus sp. AB025B | reverse complement strand
GGACAGGGCCGAGGCCGCCCCCACCACCGCCCCGAGAAGGTGGCCCCGGACCGCACCTCGCCCGAGCTGGGCCCGGATGGCCTGCCCCAGGTCTCCCTGCTGCGCCGGGGCGTCGAGCGCTGGCAGGCGGGCCACCCCTGGATCTATCGGGCCGACCTCAACGGCGACCCGGGCCTGCAGGGCGGCGAAATCGTCCGCGTCACCGACGGGCGCGGCTGGTTCATCGGCAAGGCGTTCTACTCGCGCCAGTCGAAGATCTCGCTGCGCTGGCTGAGCTTCGACGACGTGGCGGTGGACGAGGACTTCTTCCGCCAGCGCCTCCTGTCCGCCCAGGCCCTGCGCAAGAGCGCGCTGCCGGGCGAGACGACGTACCGGCTGGTGCACGGAGAGGCGGACGGCATCCCGGGCCTGGTGGTGGACCGCTACGGCGACTACCTGAGCGTGCAGTTCCTGGTGCCCGCCACCGAGCAGCGCAAGGCGCTCATCGCGGACCTGCTCGAGGCGCAGTTCAAGCCGCGCGGCATCGTCAACCGCTCGGACGTGGGCGTGCGCAACCTGGAGGGCCTGACGCCGGAGAAGGGCCTGTTGCGCGGCGAACTGCCCCCGGGCCCCATCTCCTTCGACGAGGGCATGGTGCGCGTGCGCGCGGACCTGCTGGAGGGCCAGAAGACGGGCGCGTTCCTGGACCAGAAGGAGAACCACGTCATGGCGGCGCAGTACGCCGCGGGCGAGGCGCTGGACTGCTTCTCATACGTGGGCGGCTTCGCGCTCCAGCTCGCCACGCGGGCCCAGAGCGTCACCGCGGTGGAGATTTCGGACCAGGCCGCGGCCCAGCTGCGTGAGAACGCCCAGGCGAACAAGCTCTCCAATGTGAATGTGGTGGCCGCCAACGCGTTCGACTTCCTGCGCGACGCGGTGGACGACGGCAGGAAGTTCGACACCATCGTCCTGGACCCGCCGTCGTTCGCGAAGAACAAGGACGCCATCGCCGCCGCGGTGCGTGGGTACAAGGAGATCAACCTGCGCGCCATGCAGCTGCTCAGGCCCGGCGGGCACCTCATCACCGCGAGCTGCACGTACCACGTGGACGAGCAGGCCTTCGAGGACATGCTCGCCTCCGCCGCCGCGGACGCGAAGCGGCGCATGCAGATCATCGAGCGGCGCGGCGCGGGCAAGGACCACCCCGTGCTGTTGAACCTGCGGGAGACCCGCTACCTGAAGTGCTACGTGCTGCGCGCGATGTGAGCGCCGGGCGCTCGGCCAGGGGAGGAGGACATGCGGACCCGGGACTGGGACGACGAGGAGGAAGCTCCCGCCACGCGGGGCTCCCATCAGAAGGAGCGCGCGCTCAAGGAAGTGCGCGCCATCTTCCGCCAGGCCGACGCCGCCTACGGCCCCTTCTCCTGCCCCGCCAGCGGTGAGTGCTGCCAGCTGTCCCGCACGGGCCGCCAGCCCTGGCTGTGGCTGCCCGAGTGGGAGCTGCTCACCCAGGGCCGCCCCCTGCCGCCCCCGCGCGAGGACGGCGGCTGCCCCTACCTGGACGCGGCCGGCAAGCGCTGCACCGTGTACGCGGACCGGCCCTTCGGCTGCCGCACGTTCTTCTGCGAGCGCATCCGCGGCCCCGCCCGCCAGCCCGCCGAAACCGTGGGGGCGTTGCTGGAGCGGCTCGAGCGCGTCTCCCAGCAGCGCGAGCCCTTGATGCGCGCGCCCCGGCCCTTGCTCGAGTGGCACGCCGAGGCCCTCGCCCGGGCGTCAACCAAGACACCCTGACGGGTCATCCCTACCCACCCCACCGCTCCGGGTCTGCATTGAATCCCACTCTTGGATTCAAGCTATTGAGGCAATTCCAGAAGTTCACAGACACATGACGCATGTATCAGTGTGAACTCGCTCGCCGACGAGGCCATGATTGTGCCGGCAATCCGGCTGCGGAGGCGTGGGCGTGCGCAGAAGTCTGACTGCGAGGACGAAGGGGAACGGAGACCACCCGGTGGCCGGTGGAGCATCCTCGTCGTGATACCGCCGCGTTGGCTCGTCGCACCGCAGGAGTACAAGGGCACCCTCACGGCGGCGGAAGCCGCGGAGGCGATGGCCCGGGGCGTGCGGGAGGTGTCGCCCGAGGTGGTGCTGGACCTGGCGCCGCTGGCGGATGGCGGCCCTGGCACCGTGGAGGCGTTGCTGTCGGGGACGCGTGGTGAGCGCCGCGTGTGCCGGGTGCATTGCCCCCTGGGCAAGCCGATGGAGGCCGCGTGGGCGCTGCTCGAGGACGGGCGCACGGCGGTGGTGGAGATGGCCGCGGCCTCCGGGCTGGTGCACCTGGAGCCCAATCCCGCCAGCGCGAGGAAGGCCTCGACGTACGGCGCGGGTGAGCTGATGCGGGCCGCGCTGGACTCGGGCTGCGAGCGGCTCATCATCGGACTCGGTGGCAGCGCGACGACGGACGGCGGCACGGGCGCGCTCACGGCGCTGGGCTATCGGTTCCTGGATGCCAACGGTCATCCTCTTCCGCCCGGTGGTGCGGCGCTCTCGGCGCTCGCGCGGGTGGACGCGAGTGGACGCCACCCCCGGCTGGGCAAGGTGGAGCTGATGGGCGCCACGGACGTCACGTCGCCGCTGCTGGGCGCGGATGGCGCGGCGCGGTTGTTCGGTCCGCAGAAGGGCGCGGACGCGCAGGGCGTGGAGGAGCTGGAGGCGGCGCTCGCGCACTACTCGCGCGTGGTGGGGGATTTGTCCGCGGGCTGGCCGGGCACGGGCGCGGCGGGAGGCTTCGGCTTCGGGCTGGTGGCGCTCGCGGGCGCGCGGCTGGTGCCGGGGTATGAGCTGGTGTCGCGGGCCCTGGGGCTGGAGCGCCGCGTGCTGCTCGCGGAGGTGGTGCTCACGGGCGAGGGGCGCTTCGACCGGCAGACGTCGCTGGGCAAGGGCCCCGGGGGTCTGGCGCGACTGGCCCGCGAGCACGGCACGCCGGTGGAGCTCTTCGCGGGCTCGGTGCGCCGCGATGAAGGCGTGGAGCTGGACCTGTTCCACACGGTGGTGGACCTGAGCACCCAGGCGCGTCCCGGCGCAACGGCGGCGGAGGTGCTCCAGGAGGCCGTGGCACGCTGGACGGCCGCGCGACTCAAGACGACGCGCTGAGGCCGGGGCGGCACCTCGCGCTCACGCGACCAAGGCCCAGGCACCTGGCGTGGGCCCGACGCACGCGGGACCGGATGTGGGGTACCCCACCGGATGCGCGGTTCAAGACGGCGCGCGGAGGCTCGCGCACGCGACCGGGCGGGGAGGCCCCTCGGACTCGCGTGACGGGCCCAGGCGATTGAGGTGGGCTCGACACACGCGCGCGACTGGATGTGGGGTACCCCACCGGATGCGCGATTCAAGGCGGCGCGCGGAGGCTCGCGCACGCGACCGGGCGGGGCAGCACCTCGGACTCGCGTGACGGGGCCCAGGCGACTGGGGTGGGCTCGACACACGCGCGCGACTGGATGTGGGGTACCCCACCGGATGCGCGGTTCAAGACGGCGCGCGGAGGCTCGCGCACGCGACCGGGCGGGGAGGCCCCTCGGACTCGCGTGACGGGGCCCAAGCGATTGAGATGGGCTCGACACACGCGCGACTGGATGTGGGGTACCCCACCGGATGCGCGGCTCAGTCCTCCAGCGGGTCTGTCGTGCGCACCACGCGCATGCCCACCACGCGCAGTTCCTCGATGGCCGCATCCGCCATCCGGGGGAAGTCGAGCGCGGGAGGCAGCGGATTCAGCGGCGGCGCGGGCACCGGGCTCATCGCATCCACGAGGATGTGCACGCGCCCCATCCGCGAGCGGTCCGTGCGCTCGATGTGCTCGCGCAGGTCGCGCAGGGTGGACAGCACGCAGTGCGACTTGGCCTGACCGAACACGTAGACGCGGTCGAACGTCATCAGCCGCTCGAACAGGCGCGTGTTGAACTCCCCCACGCGCTGGCCCTTCACCTCCGTCACGTCCGGCGACAGCACCGAGTAGTTCTCGGTCAGCGGGTGCTCGCCCTTCAGCTCGAAGTGCGTGGGCGTGTCGCGCACCAGGGCGTGGAACGCGCTCGCTTCGTAGAACGCCGGCACCAACGCGTGGCTCAGTCCGCCCAGCAGCGCATGGTACGGCCAGATGGTGTGCACGTAGCGACCGCGCGCCTCCAGCCGCTCGCAATACTCCAGGCTCTCCGCCTCGAAGCGCGTGGCGCGCCAACGGCCCGCGCGCACGTCCGCGGCGGTGATGGACGTGAGCGGCGGCGGAGGCTTTCCCTCCGCGTCACGCCACCACGCGGGATGGAAGATTTGAAAGACGCGGTGCGTGTCGAGCGAGAACACCAGCTGCGTCACCCGCCCCAGGTTCGCGTAGAGCCAGCGCAGCGTGCGCTGGGTGTCCTCCACCGCGCCCGGGACGAAGAGGCTGGCGCCGGGCGTGCAGAAGGCCACCTGCACGTCGATGCCGAAGGCCGCGATGCGCACGCGGTCCTCGCTCGCCGGACGGACGCGGTGCTCGGCCGCGTAGCGCAGGGCCTCCTCGGCGACCTCTCCGGTGCGCTCCAGGTAGAGCTGTCCGGCGCGAGCGTCGTCGTGGAACCGGGGAATCGGCAGCGTCATGGGTCGTCCTCAGCGTCCCTTGGGGAAGTGCTTGCGCGTGAGCTCCTCGACGAGCGCGCGCGTGGCCTGCGTCTGGGCAATCTTCGCGGGCTCCGAGTTCACCTCCAGCGCCCCCACCAGCGAAGGCGTCTCGGGCTCGGCATCCATCAGCGGGAAGTACCCATCCGGCACGGGCTCGCCCTCCTGTCCCACCAGCCCGATGGGCCCGGAGCCGTGGCGGCGGCGGAACAGGACGGGCGTGCCGGGGATGCTCTGCTTGCCCTCGGCCAGCTCGTTGCCGAACTTCATCACCGGCTGCGGGCCCGTCTGCGACAGCTTGTAGATGGCGGCCACCTTGTCGCGCGTGAAGGGACACTCCATGGTCCGCGCGACGATGTGACCTCCGTAGCCGTAGAACTGCGAGCCCGGCTCCCAGCCCACCTGTCGACGCAGGTCCTCGAACTCGCGCGTGGCCTCGGCGTCCAGGCCGTCCTCGAGGATGTTGACGGGCTTGATGCCGATGTCGCGCGCGCGCGTCACCGCGTACAGGTACTGGAGCTTCTTGTTGCCCGAGTCGAAGCGGATGGAGTCCCCCGCGCCCGGCTCCTCGCGGATGAGCTGGAAGGCGGCGGGGATGCCGGAGGTGAGCGTGTCGAAGGTGTCCAGCAGGTAGCTGGAGCGCTGCGGACGGCGCTCGCGCATGGCGCGGAAGGCGGCATCGTCCGAACCGAAGCGCTGGATGTGCTCGTGGCCCATCGTGCCCACGGGAATCATCCCCAGCTTGCGCGCGCCCTCCACGTTGCTGGTGCGCGTCACCCCCACGTCCTTGCAGGCCCGCAGGGCCAGCTCGTGCTGCTGCTGGCAGGTGGCCGCGCGCAGGCCCACCTCGAAGATGCGGGCCGGGTCCTCCACCGCGTCGATGAGCTCCTTCACGGTGGCGCGCACGCGCTGCAGGTAGCCCTCCGAGTCCACGGTGATGGGCACCGGCTTGACGCCCACCGCGTCGAGCGTCTCCAGGGCAATCGCCTTCTGCTCGTCGCAGGTGACGCGGGCGAGCGCGCGCGCCAGTCCCTCGCGGTCCGTCAGGGCCTGGGTGGCCACCTGGATGCGGAAGTTGAGCTGGAGCAGCAGCGGCTCCACCCACGAGACGAGCGCGGAGGGGCCGGTGACGGTGAGGATGGGCTCGCGGGGGAAGAAGCACGCGCCCTGGGGGATGGCGCGGACGGAGAGCTTCTCCTTGCGGAGGATGGCCGCCTTGAAGCCCACGCCCATCTCGTAGTCGTACTTCGCGAGAAAGTCGTAGTCCTCGGGCTTGGGCTCGGGCAGGAGGGCACGCACGTAGGCGGCCAGGTCCAGCGGCATGACCTGGAGGCCACCCTTGCGGTGTGAGTAATAGAACGTCTCCCGGCGCAACGGCCAACCGGCCTCCGCCATGCTGAACTTGTAGCCATCCGTCGCGAGCAGCGAGGTCGCCATCCTGGGTACCTTCCTCCGATGTCACAGGAGACTACGCGCGCCATGATGGGTTTCCCACCCTTCCACCGCGCTTTCCCAAGCACACCGGGCAGGCGTGATTAAACCTGGAACCCATGTCGCCGGCCCCCTCCCGACGCCTCCTCCCCGCGCTCGTCGCCAGCCTCGGGCTGCATGGGCTCCTGTGGCTGGGCGTCGACAGCGTTCCGGAGGGCGCCCTCCGAGGGCCTCGTGAGCCCCTGTCTCTTATACACACCTGACGCTGCCGACGAAGCTAGAAGTGTA
>NZ_SRLW01000426.1:0-6382 GCF_006518215.1 Myxococcus sp. AB025B | reverse complement strand
CAGCGTCGCATGCGACAGCGACAGCACCCTCTTGGCGTGCAGGTCCTGCTCGAACAAGCTCTCCAGGAACGCCCGCACCTGCTCTTCGTTGATGGCCACCTTGCGTACCAGCATGACCTCTCCTCTTGCTCTCCACCACTCCGCCTCGCACGCGACCACCTGGTAGGCGGCTGGCAAGCCGCTCGCTCAAATGCGGGGATCGCTCAGGACGCGGCCATCGCGTGGACGTTGGACCAGCTCGACGCGCCCTTCGAGGTCCTCGAGGAGGGGCGCCTGCGTCGCGTGCATGGCTTCAGCGAGCGGAGCTGGCTCACGGGCCTGTTGGCGCTCGCGGTCCGGCTTGGAATCGGACGGGTCCTTCGGCGCTCCTGGCTTCGGCGAGCGGTGATGTGGCTGCTGCACCGGGCGCGGATGGGTTCGGATGTGTGCGCTGTCGTGGCTCGCGCCCGCGGATGGCGTGACGGGCAGGTGGTCACCCGGGAAGGCGTGCTTCAGGGGCATCGAGAGGCGGCGCTGACGGCGTGTGTGGCGACGGAGGTCGCGCGGGAGTTGCTGCGCGGTGGTGGGCCCGGAGGCGTGCTGCATCTCGACCAACTCCCGGGCCGGGATGCGCTCCTCCAGCGGGTGGTGGACGCAAGCCCTGGCGCCCGGTTGTCCCTCCCCGAATCCGAGCACTTCGTCGTCACCGAGTCCGTGCTTGCGTTGCGTCCAACGCCTTCTTAGAGAGGCGCTCAGCCGCGCAGTGCTCGGATGTCTTTGAGTGTCTCCTGGCGAGTGGCCGCGCGGCGCGAACGCCACTGCGCCATCACGAAAGCAATCCATGAACCGTTACATCGCAATTGTCGCGGCGGGCCTTGCTGCGTCCATGCTCACCGCTTGTGGAGATGACGCCGAGAAGAAGCCGGGACCTTCGACGGAGGAGTCCGAGGGCTACACCTTGAGCGGACAGGTGACGTCGTTGGAGCCCGCGATGGTTTCGGGTCGCAGCAAGGTGACCATCGCCTGGGACAACTGGATGGGGTCGGGGGACGTCATCGTCTCCCAGGGTAACCGCCTGCTGACCGGGAGCGTTCCTGGGGCGTTCACCTTGACGCTGGAGGACGCACCTCCGACGGCGGCCCTCAACCACTTGAATCCCGGGCTGCTGGGCACGGGGTACTTCGCTGTCTACGACGATGTGGACGGTGATGGCGTCATGGACCTGGATGACGACGAGGCCCTCCAGGGACTCTCCATCCACCACGCGGTGCTCTACGTGCCGGAGGTGACGGAGGACGTCCTGGCGTGGCTGCGCAACAGGGGGCTCGTCACCAACCTGGAGGCGCTGAAGCCCGGCTTCAACCTGGCGCGGGGCGTCTGCCGCGAGGACCAGTCCTTCGACTCCCTGGAGATCATCCCCGTCGAGCCCGTGGAGGTGCTCGGTGGCGTCGACTTGAGCGACGGGTGTCTCAACATCCACTGAGTCGAAGTACCGCGTAGCGGTGGCCATGCGACGCGCGGAGCAGGTGCGTCGCGTGGCGTCTGCCCGAGCTTCCCGATGCGTGGAAGGCGGCGACAGTGGGTTCATCAGTGGCTGGGAGTTCGGGCAGAGCGGCGACTATCGGCAGATGCGCCACGACGGTGGCACTCGCGTTCGGGCTCGCCTGTTGTTCAAGGACTCGCTGGCGGGTGACACCTGGACGTTCGTTTATTTCACCAACGGCAGCGTGCGCAATGTCTGGTCACGCACGCTGGTGGACAGCACCATGGCGCAGGTGGCGCCACGGCTGTTTCCGCGAGAGACGCTGTCCGAGCGGTTGATCACCCATGCCCTCCGCCGATGATGGCGCGGACGACACGGCATTGAAGACCTGGTTGCGCGACGGCAGCGGCGTCGCCACGGAGGAGTTGGAGCGCGCGATCAACGGCGCCGGCTATTCCGTCCGAGAGAACCTCGGCGACCGCGCGGCGCTGAAGGTGTTCACCCTCAACACCGTGCTTCATCCGGAGTCAGCCAATGCCTGGGACAGCCTGGCTGAATGCCATGCCGCGCTGGGGGATGCGGTGATCGCGGCGGAGCTCTACGCGAAGTCGCGGCGACTGGCCGATGCCGTGAAGGCGAAGCCGTAATCAGGCGTGCGGGGTGATGACCGGCCTTCCTTCGGGCGCTGTCGGTGGCGCGATGGCCGTGGAGGGGACGAAGGTTGCGACGGGTTCGCTCTTGCCCTTGACCGCCACCGGAGGGGCAGGAGACCAGGTGAAGGTCTCTCCCGCGGTGGCGCGCGTGGATGAGGACACGAGCAGCGGCGCCCCCACCTGCTTGGTGAGCCCTTCGATGCGGCTGGCCAGGTTCACCGCGTCGCCAATCACCGTGTACTATGTATTCACGACGCTACCAGAGGCGACCCGGGCCCTTTCGCGTGAAGCCAACCTTTGACCCCGGGTGCGTTTCGGACGGGGGGGCGTCACCCCGGGTGGTACCTGTGGTTTCAGTCCGAGGAGGCGTGGGCCGAGTCGGAGGTGTCTTGGCACATGCTGTGCGATGCGTCCGAACTGGAGGCACAGCTCGCGCTGGAGGTGCCATCGACCCAATCCGCCAGCCAGCCGCGAAAGCCGGTGAGTTCGAGCTCGCGTTGGCCGTAGATGCCGAGGGCTGCTTCGGCGGCGGCCTGTCGACACTTTCGCGCGTAGCGGTAGCCGAGGACGATTGCCCAGACTGCTCCCAGGAGACCCATCAGGACCGACAGCACCACCGCTGCTTGAAGTACCCAGGTCATGGCCACCTCCTGGTGGGCCAATCTATCTCAAGTCCGAGCGGCCGCCTATCTCCGGGAAGCGCTCATAAGTCCGCTTGAGTGCATCCAGGTGGGCGGGGTTGTCGAGATCGAGCGGAGCGTCCGTGAGTTGCACGACCCACCCACCCGATGCCGTGCGCCGCGACCGTGAGAGCAGGTCTGCGTCTCGTGCAGGGTCTGGGAATCCAATGGCCTTGGCGGCGGCCTCCGACCAGTAATTCAGCCACCCGAGGTAAGAGGGAATCTCGGGCGAGAGGATGTCCTCGAAGAGCTTCAGTGCGGGCAGACCTCTGAGTGGAGACAGTGGCCCTTGTAACGTGGGAGCTGTCTGATGGGCGATATCCGCTGCGGCGTCGTCGGGCGTCGCACGTCCCCAGAACGCGCGGGCTCCTTCTGCCATTCCCTCGAAAATCGCCGCCGCCGCCGCAATCACGCGCTTGTCCAAGGGCAGCTCCGCATGCACTTCAAACTGCGCATGGCCGCCTGGGCTGAAGAGTCCATGTCTTTCTGACCCAGAGACTGTCACGGGAAAGCGTATGTCCCCGTTACACATGAGAGGGAACCCCCCATCCACGGTATTCTCTGCGAGCCACTCATCGCGTTGCGGCAATGCGACGGGGCGCCCTCTGGTGGAGAGCAGCCACTCCAGTCGAAGGTCGGAGAGCGCCTTCTCCATTCCATGAATGACGGCGAGTGAGCGGCCGTCGTTACCCACGAGCGCGGGAGCATAGACAGTGATGATGAGAGTTTCTTGCTGGTTCATCGCCTGCAGCCTGTGACAACGATGCTGAATGATTGAACTCGTCGCAGCAGTGCGACTCTGTGCGCTTGGGTGCTCACTCCAACGACGAACTTGTATCCACAGGCCGCAGCGGCAGTGCGCTCTTTTCTGAGTTGCGCATATTCTCGTTCAATCTCCTGCCGCTGGACGAAGGCATTGTACGTGTCGAACTGGTGGGTCTTGATCTCCCACAGCACGCGCGCGCCGACCTGCAGCGCATCGAAGCGCACTCCGTTCACGATGACGTCCATCCCGGGATAGTCGAGCGCGTGGAAGCAGCGCTCCGCGAGTACGGGCCACGGTTGGGAGGCTTCGCGGACGACGCACCGTCCATCGTCCTTCCACGGCAGCTCCGCCGCCCGCTGGAGGTTGGCGATCCGAGTGGCCCGAGGCCCAAGCTCCCTCGGGCCGGTGCCGACGTGGCGCATGCCGAGAGGAACAGCAGAAGTGCTACACAGGGGCGCGAGCTCAATGGTCACGCCCTTCAATCAGGTGATGAAGCTGGAGGTCAAGATGGGCGCCTTCATGGGGACACCGCCAACTTGCCGTGATTGTCGCCCGAAAAGGTGGAGACGGCGGGACCCAAAGCCGCCTTCTTTCGGGACCCGTTGTTCCGATCAGCGGTGAGGAGCCGAGCGGCCGCCTATCTCCGGGAAGCGCTCATAAGTCCGCTTGAGTGCATCCAGGTGAGCGGGGTTGTCGTAGTCGAGCGGCGTATCCGTGAGTTGCACAACCCATCCTCCTGATGTCGTGCGCCGCGCACGCGTGAGCAAATCGGCGTCGCGAGCAGGATCAGGGAACCCGATAGTCTGAGCGGCAGTGGCGGACCAGTAGTTCACCCATCCGAGGAAAGAGGGCGTCTCTTTCGTGGGGAGCTTCTCTGGGAGGTTGAGCATGGGCAGCCCACGAGGTGAGCGCTCCGGTCCATTCGCAGAGCGGCGAAGCTGCTTCGCGATTTCCGAGCCGTACCCCTGCGGCGACGCATGGCCCCAGAACGATTGCGCGCCTTCTGCCACGGCCTCCAGCACAGCCGCTGCTGCCGCGATCACGGGTGGGTCGAGTGGCAGTTTTGCATGCACTTCGAATTGGGCCTGCCCACCCGGGCTGAAGAGCGCAGAGTTTTCACACCCCATGGCTGTGACGGGGTAGCTCTCATTCCCGTTGCACAGCAGCGGGAAGCCCCCGTCCTCGATACTCTCCAGGAGCCACGTGTCTCGCTGTGGCAGTGGAATGGGGCTCCCGCTGTCGGAGACCCGCCACTCCAGGTGCAACCCAGGGAGAGCCTTTTCCATCCCCTGGATGACATCGAGCGCGCGGCCGTCTTTGCCTGCAAGCGCAGGCGCATAGACGATGAGGGTGAGGGTTCTCGGTGGGGTCATCGTGGGCATCCCGTGACGACGACATTGAGTGCGGGAATCTCGTCGAGCAGTGCGAGCTGGTGCTCTTCGGTGCTCACACCGACGACGAAGTCGTATCCACATCTTGCCGCGGTGTCTCGCTCCTTTCTGATTTGTTTCAACTCGCTCGCAATCTCCCGGTCCTGGATGAAGCGATTGTACGTATCGAACTGATGGGTCTTGATCTCCCACAGCACGCGCGCGCCGACCTGTAACGCATCGAATCTCACTCCGTTCACGATCACGTCCATCCCGGGGTAGCGGTTCGGCGGGAACGTGTCGGCGCACGCGTTATGCGGAGCATCATTCCCCGCGTGTGGCACCGGGACGGGCCTGCACTCCGGGCGACGCTCTTGCTCCGCGGGCTCGATTGGCCCCGGCGGGAATGCGTCCTGGGCTGATGGCTCGGGCTTTCGATTCGCGGAAGGTTCGCGCAGAGCGGGCTTCGTCCGGATCGTGGCCTCTTCATCCTCCGTGCTGCTCGCGCGCAGTTCGTACGCCTCCAGCGCCTCCTCGATGACGAACCCCACCACCACGACACCCAAGACGACCACCGCGCCCACGACGATTTCAGGCGCCGCCAGGACACACAGGCCGATACCCAGGGCCGCCGCGCCCGCCGACGCGACCGTGCATCTCCGCGTCGGGTCGTTGAACCGGACCCGGTCATGGTCGAGCGCGTGGAAGCAGCGCTCCGCGAGCACGGGCCACGGTCGAGAGGCCTCGCGGACGACGCATCGTCCATCATCCCTCCACGGCAGCTCGGCCGCCCGCTGGAGGTTGGCGAGCCGAGTGGCTCGAGGCCCATACTCCCTGGGCCCCGGTGCCGACGTGGCGCACGCCGTGAGGAACAGCAGAAGTGTCGCACAGGCGCGCGAGCTCATGGTCACGCCCGTTCAATCAAGTGACGAAGCCGCAGGTCAAGGAGGCTCGGTCCTCGCGGAAGCACATGGAAACAGGGGAACCGAACCCATCAAGTCCCTCGCACGTCGAACGAAGATCCGACCTAGCGCCTGAACGGCTGGTCAGTGTCTTGATCGGGTGTGGACTACGCCGAGCTCGTCTGTCGCTCCAACTTCTCGTTCCTGCGCGGGGCCTCGCACCCAGAGGAGCTCATCGTCACGGCCGCCCGGCTTGGTCAGCGCGCCCTGGCGCTGACGGACGCGGATGGCCTCTACGGGGCCGTGAAGGCCCACCTGGCCGCGAAGGAGCACGGCCTGCGCCTCATCCTGGGAGCGGAGCTGACGCTCGAGGACGGGCCTCCCGTGGTCGTCTACGCCGCGGACGCCGGGGGCTACTCGAACCTCTGCTCCCTGGTCTCCCAGAGCCGCATGACCCACCCCAAGGGTGAGGCAGGGCTGCCCTGGCGCGCCCTGGCGGAGCGCTCCAGCGGCCTCCTCGCGCTCCTCCCCGAACCCGCCCCCCTGGAC
>NZ_SRLW01000425.1:0-6358 GCF_006518215.1 Myxococcus sp. AB025B | reverse complement strand
GTTACTACGCGTCTCGTGGGCTCGGAGGTGTGTATAAGAGACAGCCCGCGGCCGAGCCGGTCACCCAGGACGACCTGGAGGCCACCAAGCAGGAGCTGCGCGGAGAGATTCGCGCCGAGGCCGCCAAGCAGTCCCTCAACGGCGAGGAGTGGAGCGAGGAGTACCCCGAGGAGAAGCGCAAGCTGGAGGTCTTCCAGCTCGACGGCTACTTCCGCCTGCGCCCCACGCTCTTCTACAAGTTCGACCTGGGACGGCTGCCCTCCGCGACGCCGGGGCAGGACATCTTCCCGCGCTCCTCGCGCACGTCGGCGAACACCCAGTCGTTCGCCACCATGCGCCTGCGCCTGGACCCCACGTTCAACATCTCCGAGCAGGTGAAGCTCAAGCTCCAGGTGGACGGCCTGGACAACCTGGTGCTCGGCTCCACGCCGGACACGCTCTACCCGGGTGACGCGCGCAACGTCTTCACCATCTTCTCCGAGGACCAGGAGTCCTTGGGCAACACGCTGTCGGACTCCATCAAGCTGCGCCGCGCCTACGGCGAGGTGAACACGCCGGTGGGCATCCTGCGCTTCGGCCGCATGGGCAGCCACTGGGGCCTGGGCATGCTGCGCAACGACGGCAACTGCTTCGACTGCGACTTCGGCGACACGGTGGACCGCATCCAGTTCGTCACCGAGCCGTTCGCCGGCTGGTACGTCACGCCGATGCTGGACTTCAACTCCGAGGGCTCGGTGTACCGCTCCGGCGCCCAGGGCGAGCCGGTGGACCTGACGCAGGCCGATGACGCCCACAGCTGGGTGATTGCCATCGCCCGCCGGGACACGGACGCGCAGATCCGCTCCAAGCTCGACAACAACCAGGGCGTGCTCCAGTACGGCCTGCACTTCACCTACCGCACGCAGAACTACCAGGACGTCACCAACGACACGACGGGGCAGGTGAGCTTCATCCCCCGCGACGCCAAGCTGTACGTCCCGGACTTCTGGCTGCGCTACGAGGAGCGCTCCTGGCGCATCGAGATGGAGCTGGCGGCGGTGCTCGGCAGCATCAACAGCCGCGGCCTCAGCCTGAACGAGGCGATGGCGGACCCCAGCCTGCGCGTGGCCCAGTTCGGCGGCGTGCTCCAGGGTGAGGTGAAGGCGGCGGAGAACAAGCTGACGGTGGGCCTGGAGCTGGGCTTCGCCTCCGGCGACAAGGCGCCGGGCTTCGGCAACTACCCGGGCCGCACCGGCTCCGGCAACACGAGCGGCCCCAACAACTACACCCAGCCGGGCGACGTGGAAGGCCCCCAGTACCGCTGCGACGCGGGCGGCTGCGCGGATGACGCCATCCGCAACTTCCGCTTCAACCGCGACTACCGCGTGGACCTCATCCTGTGGCGCCAGCTCATCGGCGGCATCACCGACGCGTTCTACATCCGCCCGTCCGTGAAGTACGCGGTGGCGCCGGGCATCGACGTGTACGGCCGCCTCATCTACTCGCAGGCGCTCTACGCGGAGTCGACGCCGTCGTTCACCAGCAAGTCGCTGGGCATCGAGCTGAACGCGGGCGTGGACTACACCACCGAGGACGGCTTCATCGCGGGCCTGGCCTACGGCATCCTCTTCCCGATGAGCGGCCTGCAGCAGTACCAGGAGGTGCTGCGTCGGGACCTGGAGACGCCGCACACCATCCGCGGCTGGCTGGGCGTGAAGTTCTAGCCATGAAGCGCGCCCTCTCTTCGCTGAGCATCGCCGCCCTCCTCGTGCTGGGGATGGTGGCGTGTGGCATCAAGGGCGCGCCCAAGCCGCCGCTGGCGCCGAGCGCGCCGGCGACGGAGACGCCTCCTCCGCCGTCGGACACCGCGCCGACGACGGTGGCGCCCACCGGACCCTCCGTGTCGCCGACGACGGATGGTGGCGTGGTGACGCCGACCACCACCACCGACGCGGACGCCGGAGTCCCGTGAGCTTCTTCACCTATCGAAAGGGCGTGCTGCACGCGGAAGGCGTGCCGCTGCCCGCCATCGCGGACGCGGTGGGCACGCCCGCCTACGTCTATTCCACCGCGGCGCTCACCGGGCACTTCAGCGCCGTCGTCGACGCCTTCGGCGAGGCCCGGCCCCTCATCTGCTACTCGGTGAAGGCCAACTCGAACCTCTCCATCCTGCGGCTGTTCGCGGGGCTGGGCGGGGGCTTCGACATCGTCTCCGGCGGAGAGCTGGCCCGCGTGCGGCAGGCGGGCGGCGAGGCCGCGAAGACGGTGTTCGCGGGCGTGGGCAAGACGCCGGAGGAGATGGCGGCCGCGCTGGACGCGGGCCTCCTGCTGTTCAACGTGGAGAGCGCCGAGGAGCTGGAGGCGCTGGACGCGGTGGGCCGGCGGCTCGGGAAGAAGGCGCCGTTCGCCCTGCGCGTGAACCCGGAGGTGGATGCGCGCACGCACCGCTACATCGCCACCGGGCTGAAGACGTCCAAGTTCGGCGTGCCCTTCGAGGAGGCGGTGGCGCTGTACGAGCGCTCCAAGAAGATGAAGGGCCTCAGGGCCTTCGGCCTGGACTGTCACATCGGCTCGCAGCTCACGCAGAGCTCGCCGGTGCGCGCGGCGCTCACCAAGGTGGCGGGCCTGTACCGCGAGCTCAAGGCGCGCAAGCACCCGCTGGAGTACCTGGACGTGGGCGGCGGGCTGGGCATCACGTACACGGACGAGACGCCTCCGTCAGTGGCGGAGTACGCGCGCGTGGTGCTCGCGGCCACGAAGGACACGGGCGCGCGGCTGGTGCTGGAGCCCGGGCGCTCGCTGGTGGGCAACGCGGGCGTGCTGCTCACGCGCGTGCTGTACCGCAAGCTGACCCCGGCCAAGCGCTTCGCCATCGTCGACGCGGGCATGAATGATTTGCTGCGGCCCGCCCTCTACGAGGCCCACCACGGCTTCGTCCCGCTGGTGAAGCGGCGGGGCAAGGAAGTGGAGGTGGATGTGGTGGGGCCGGTGTGCGAGTCCACCGACGTGCTGGCCCAGGCGCGCTCCCTGGTCCTCCCCCAGCCGGGCGAGCTGTACGCCTTCCTCAGCGCCGGGGCTTACGGCATGAGCATGGCTTCCAACTACAACTCCCGCCCCCGTCCGGCGGAGGTGCTGGTGGCCGAGGAGGCCTGGCGGGTGGTGCGGGAGCGCGAGCGCACCGAGGATCTCTGGCGCGGCGAGCGGGCCTGAACATATAAGCGCCGGCATGAAGACCTTCGAAGGCTCCATGACGGCGTTGGCCACCCCGTTCCGCGACGGCGCGCTCGACGAGTCGGCCTACCGGGCCCTGGTGCGGCAGCAGCTCGAGGGCGGCACCAGCGTGCTCATCCCCATGGGCACCACGGGTGAGTCCGTCACCATGTCCGCGGACGAGCGCGCCCGCGCGGTGCGCGTGGTGGTGGAGGAGTCCAAGGGCCGGGCCCTGGTGGTGGGAGGCGCGGGCTCCAACAACACGGCCGAGGTCATCGAGGGCGTGGCGCGCGTGCGGGACGCGGGCGCGGATGGCACGCTCATCGTCACGCCGTACTACAACAAGCCCACGCAGGCGGGCCTGGTGGAGCACTTCCGCGCGGTGGCCAGGGCGCACCCGGGCTTCCCCATCATCGCGTACAACGTCCCCGGCCGCACTGGCGTGGACCTGCTGCCGGAGACGGTGCAGCGGCTGTGCGACTTCCCGGAGGTGGTGGCCATCAAGGAGGCCACCGGCAACATGGCCCGGGCGGTGGACATCCTGGAGAAGTGCGGCGAGCGGCTGACGCTGCTGTCCGGTGACGACTTCACCGTGCTGCCCTTCATCGCCTGTGGCGGCAAGGGCGTCATCTCCGTGTCGTCCAACGTGGCGCCCCGGATGATGGCGGACCTGGTGGCGTCCGCGCGGGCCGGCGACTTCGCCAAGGCGCGCGCGCTCCAGGTGAAGCTCAACCCCCTCCACCGGCTGCTCTTCGTGGAGTCCAGCCCCATCCCCGTGAAGTGGGGCCTGCACCTGCTGGGCCTCTTCGGGCCGGAGGTGCGGCTGCCGCTGGTGCCCATGACGGAGCCCAACGCGGCGAAGCTCGCCGAGGAGCTGCGTCGGCTGGGCCTGCTGAAGCACTGAAGCCGCTCTGCCGAGCGCCACACGCCACGACACGCCAGGAGCGCGGCCCACCATGATTCGCACCGTCATCACCGGCATCACCGGTCGTATGGGCAGCACGCTCTTGCGACTGTCGCGCGACGCGGAGGACCTCCAGGTCGTCGGCGCCACGGAGCGGCCCGGCAGCGCCTCGGTGGGTCTGGACGCGGGGCTTGTGGCGCGCATCGGCGCGCTCGAGGTGCAGGTGTCCGACGACCTGGGCCGCGCGCTGGATGCGGCCAAGGCGGACGTGGTCATCGACTTCACCAGCGCGGAGGTCAGCGTGGCCCACGCGAAGGCGTGTGCCGAGCGCGGCGTGGCCTTCGTGTGCGGCTCCACGGGCTTCTCTCCGGAGGCGTCACAGGCGCTGGCCGACTGCGCGAAGCGGGTGCCCATCGTCGCCGCGCCGAACATGTCGGTGGGCGTCAACCTGGTCATCCGCGTGGCCGCGGAGCTGGCGCGCGTGCTGGGCCCGGGCTTCGACGTGGAGGTGCTGGAGGCGCACCACCGGATGAAGAAGGACGCGCCCAGCGGCACGGCGCTGCGGCTGGCGGAGGTGCTCGCCTCCGCGCTGGGTCGCACGCAGGACGACCTGACGTTCGCGCGCCACGGGCAGACAGGCGCGCGCCCCGCGAAGGAGATTGGCGTGCAGACGCTGCGCGGGGGGGATGTGGTGGGCGAGCACACCGTGTACTTCTTCGGCGAGGGCGAGCGCATCGAGCTGACGCACCGGGCGACCAGCCGCGACCAGTTCGGGCTGGGGGCGCTGCGCGCGGCGCGCTGGGTGGTGGGCCGCCCTCCGGGGCTGTATGACATGGCCGACGTGCTCGGCTTCCAGAGGACTTCATGACCACCGCCCGCTACTGCCGCTTCCTCCACGAGGGCCGCGCGCACCATGGCCGCGTCGAGGGCACCGAGGTGGTGGTGCTCTCCTCGGCGCCCTGGCTGGCCGGCGTCAAGGACACGGGCATCCGCCGCTCGCTGTCCGCGGTGTCGCTGCTGGTGCCCTCGGACGCGTCGAAGGTCGTCTGCATCGGCCAGAACTACCGCAAGCACGCGGAGGAGATGGGCAAGCCCGTGCCCGTCGAGCCGCTCATCTTCACCAAGCCCTCCACCGCGCTCAACGGCCCCCGCTCGCCCATCCGCATCCCCAAGGCGAGCCAGGAGGTGCACTTCGAGGCGGAGCTGGCGCTCGTCATCGGCGAGAAGCTCAAGAACGCCGACGAGATGACCGCCGCGCGCGCCATCTGGGGCCTGACGTGCTTCAACGACGTCACCGCGCGCGACATCCAGAAGCGCGAGACGCAGCACACCCGCGCCAAGGGCTACGACACCTTCGCGTGCGCGGGGCCGTGGGCGGTGACGGGCCTGTCGCCCGCCGACCTCCAGATTTCCTGCCGGGTGAACGGGCAGGTGCGCCAGGACAGCCGCACCTCCGACATGGTGTTCAGCCCCGCTCGCCTGGTGTCGTTCATCTCCCACATCATGACGCTGCTCCCTGGGGACATGATTTCCACCGGCACGCCCTCGGGAGTGGGGAAGCTTGCGGCCGGCGACTCGGTTGAAGTGGAAATCGAGGGAATCGGGACGCTGCTCAATCCAGTTGAGCTGGAGCCGTGAGCACCATCGTCTACGTCGGGTTGGGCTCGAACGAGGGGGACCGCGAGTCCCACCTGGTCGCCGCCCTCACCGCGCTGTCCCGCATCGATGCGGTGGCGGTGCTTCGTTGTTCCTCTCTTTTCGACAGCGCCCCCGTCGGGCCGCCGCAGCCGCGCTATCTCAACGCGGTGGTGGCCCTGGACTGCGCGCTGTCCCCGCAGCGCCTGTTGGTCATCCTCCAGCAGATTGAGAAGGACCTGGGCCGGCGCCGCGAGCAGCACTGGGGCCCGCGCACCATCGACCTGGACATCCTCTTCTGGGAGGGACAGGTGGTGGCGGACCCGCACCTCCAGGTGCCGCACCTGGAGCTGCACAAGCGTCGCTTCGCGCTGGAGCCGTTGGCGGAGCTGGCGCCGGACCTGCTGCACCCCGTGTTGGGGACGACGGTGAAGGAGCTCCTCGGGAAACTCGCCCCGCAGGATGTCCGCAGGAGTGAAGCCACCTGGTGGCCTGAAGCGAGCCTGCCGAGCAACGAGACATGAACCTCTCCCTGGCCCTGGCCACCGCGGCGCTGCTCGCCGCCGAGCCCTCTTCGCTGCCCCCTGGTCACCCGCCCGTCCCCCCGGGGACGCAGGCGTCCCCCACCGC
>NZ_SRLW01000424.1:0-6491 GCF_006518215.1 Myxococcus sp. AB025B | reverse complement strand
GAGGCGGGCTTGGGCGTGGGGACCTTGCTGCGCAGGGCGGCCTCCACGTCCGGGGCGCGCCAGCCGAAGTGCTCGGCCAGGGCGGCGAAGAGCGAGGAGCGCACAAGCCCCACCGGCACCTGCGCCGCCACGGGCTTGAGTCGCTCCAGAGCCGCCATCTTCTCCTCGAACGTCGCCGCCTTTCCCTGGGGGAGCAGGGTGGCGAACAGGTACGTGGTGAGGGATTGCGCCCCGTCGATGAGCGACTCCACACCGTCCTGCCCCACACGACGCGCGAAGGTGTCTGGATCATCCCCTTGCGGAAGCAGCGCCACACGAGCGGTCGCTCCCGCGGCGAGCAGGGGGCCCGCGAGCCGCTCCACGGCGGCGAGCCCCGCGGAGTCTCCGTCGAGCAGCAGCACCAGCTCCCGCGCCTCGGCCCGCTTGAGCAGCTGCATGTGGCCGGCGGTGAGGTTGGTGGAGCACAGCGCCACGGCGTGGCGCACCCCCACCTGGTGCAGGCCGATGCAGTCGAAGTAGCCCTCGACGAGGATGGCGGCCTTGCGCTTGCGCAGCTCGTCGCGCGCCAGGTCCATGCCGAACAGCGTCTCGCTCTTGTTGTAGAGCCGCGACTCGCGCGAGTTGAGGTACTTGGGGCCCTCGTCGGCGCCCACCAGGCGGCCACCGAAGGCGATGGGCCTGCCCTCCGGCGCGCGGATGGGCACCATCAGCCGGCTGCGGAAGAAGTCGAAGCAGCCATCCCCCGTGTTGCGCTTGAGCACGAGCCCGGCCTTCATGGCCCACTCCAGCATGCCCGACTTCTGGCAGCGCTCCGCGAGCAGGCTCCACGCGTGGGGCGCCCAGCCCAGCCCGAAGGCCTGCGCGGTTTCATCCGACACCCCGCGGCTGGCGATGTAGGCCCGCGCGGCGCGGCCTTCCTCCTGGTGCCACAAGAGCGAGCGGAAGTGCTCGGCGGCCAGGTCCGTGGCCTCCTTGAGCTGCTGGCGCTCCCGCATCCCGGGGTCCTGCTGCGCCTCCAGGTCGATGCCCAGCTCGCGCGCCAAATCCCTCACGGCGTCCAGGAACGTCTTGCCCAGGTAGCGCTGGACGAAGGAGACCGCGTCGCCGCTGGCCCGGCAGCCATGGCAGAAATAGAAGCGCTTCTCCGGCACCACGTAGAACGAAGGCGTCTTCTCCTGGTGGAAGGGACAGCGCCCCTTCCACTCCCGGCCCGCCTTCTTCAGCTCCACGTGCCGGGAGATGAGGCCCACCAGGTCCACCCGCTCGAGGATTTCCTGGATCTTGTGCTCCGGGATCATGTCGCCCACCCCTGGGCCCGCGTCAGGGCGGGCGCACCGCCGACATCCTGCCAGCCGGGCCTGACGTCGCCCGTCCGGCCGCCAACCCGGTGGCGCTCCCCGCCCACGAGGGCGGAGGACCGGAGGCGCGAGGCGTCGTGAGGGTGTGGGGACACGTTGGGGCTCCTACGGCCCGCTGGGTACCTCCCCTGGACAGGGGCGGTACGCCATGGGCTGGCCCAGGCACTTAATGACGGGGGGCCGGGGGAGCAAGTTTCCGCTCACCCCGGGCCTTCCACCCCAGGGGGCCACCGCCTGCGCCGGGTGGCCTCCAGAGGGGTGGGACAGGGGACTTCAGGCGAGCTTCGCGAGCTCCGCCTTGACGGCCTCGGAGATGGCGCGACCCTCGGCCTTGCCCTGGAGCTTGGGGGAGAGGTTCTTCATCACCGCGCCCATGTCCTTGGCGCTCTTGGCGCCCACCTCGGCGATGGCGGCCTGGACGGCGGCGACCAGCTCGTCGGGGGTGAGCTGCTGGGGCAGGTAGCTCTGGAGGACGGCGATCTCGGCCTCCTCCTTCTCCGCCAGCTCCGGCCGGCCCGCGGCCTTGAACTGGTCCGCGGAGTCGCGGCCCTTCTTGATGAGGCCGGTGATGACGCTCATCACGCCCGCGTCGTCGAGGGCGGAGGCACCGGGCTCCACTTCCTTGTACTTCACGGCGCTCTTGATCGCCCGAATGACGGTGGTGCGCAGCTCGTTCTTGGACCGCATCGCGTCCTTGAGGTCCGCGTCGATCCGCTCCTTGAGGGTGGCCATATTCGCAACTCCGCTGGCTGGGATTCGGGGGATTTCAGACGACGGGAGCCAGGGCACCTGACTGGGGGCGCCCCGGCTCACACGCCGGCCTCGCAACTAGAACGACTTGCGGGCCTTCTTCACCGCGCGCTTCTTGGCGGCGAGGGCCTTCTTCTTCCGCTTCACGGAAGGCTTCTCGTAGTGCTCGCGCTTGCGGATCTCGGAAAGGATTCCGGCCTTTTCAGTGGCCTTCTTGAAGCGCTTGAGGGCGCTCTCAATGGACTCTCCCTCCTTCACTCGGATACCGGGCATGCGTTCACCTCCTTCCGCCATGCGTCAATGTGTGCGTACTTCGAAGGGGGAGCGGTATGTCCCAGTGGCCGGTAAAACGCAAGGACGCTGGCGGGAAAAGCCGCGCGCGGTTGGACTAGAGTGTCGCCTGCGTGAGCCCTGCCCTCCTCCTGATGGTGCTGCTGGCGACCGGTCAGCGTGGTGGCACCGGGACGACCGACTGCTGGAACTCCTGCCAGCGCCATGTGGCGGACCGCGCCCTGCGTGCCCGGGTGTGCGGCTCGTGCCTGTCCGGCGGGCGGGTGGACTCGTGGGTGGCGCCTTTGGGCAACATCCGGCCCGTCCCCCGTGAGGCGCTGGCCTCCTCGCGCAAGGATGGCGACTGGCGCGTGCGCTGGGCCTCCGTGCGCGCCGACGCGAAGGCGCGGCAACTGACGGAGAAGCGCGTGCTGGCCGAGTGGGTGGCCGCTTCTCCCGCGTCCTCGGACCTGGCGGCCTGCCTCACCGCGGCCCGCGCGGCGGCGGAGGCGGGGCAGTCCACGGCCACCTTCCTGCGGGACGCGGGGGCCCGGGGGCCGGAGGCGGCGGCGCGGGTGTGGGCGCGGCGGGAGGCCATCCGGCAGGCGCTGGAGGTGGAGCTGTACTCGGAGGACCCTCGCGAGCGGGGTACCGCGCTCGCCCACCTGGGGGCCTTCCTGGGGCGGAGGCCCGCCCGGGTGCTGCTCGACGCGACGGCGTCCCGGCCGGAGGAGACGGATGGCATTGGCGCCTCGGCGCTCAAGGCGGTGGCGCTGCGCCTGGACTCCTCGGTGGGGCGGCTGCTCCTGGAGGAGGCGCGGCCCGCGGACGAGGTGCTGGTGAACCGGCTGTTCGCCGTGTACTCGCGCGAGCTGGAGTCGCTCCAGCCGGAGCTCACGGCGCCTGAGCCCCAGCGGCGGGACGCGGCGGTGCTGTCCCTGGGCGTCTATGGGCCGCTGGCGCGCAAGGAGCTGGAGCGCGCGCTCACGGACGTGGACCGCAAGGTGCGGGGTTCGGCGGCGCGGCGGCTGGCCCAGTCGGAGGGCACGTCCTTGCGCGTGGCCGCCGAGCGCCGGCTCGAGGGCAAGGACCTGGAGGTGGCCCGGCCGTGGCTGGAGGCCATGGAGCGGGAGAAGGGCTGTGGGAGCTTCTTCCTGGATGCTGCCCGGGACTCGCGCATGCCCGCGCCGCTCAGGGGCCAGGCGCTGACGTCGCTCTCCGACTGCCGCGAAGGGGAGAGCCTGCGGCTGGACGCGCTGTCGCCTTTCCTGAAGGACTCGCAGCCGGTGGTGCGGGCGGGCGCGGTGCGGGTGCTCGGTGCGCTGTCGGTGCGAAAGCCCGAGGTGATGGACGCCACCGAGCGCGCGCTGGATGACGGCTCGCCGGAGGTGGTCGCCGCCGCGCTGGACGTGGTGGCGGGGCAGCGCCAGTCGACGCGGGGGGACATGGCCGCGGAGCTGCTCGGCTCGGAGCACCCGGTGGTGCGCGCCGCGGCGGCCCGGGCGCTGGAGGCCATCGGCCGCGCGGCCCATGTGAAGGTGCTGGCCACGTGCCTGCGCGAGGACCCGGTGTCGGACGTGCGCGTGGCGGCGGCGCTAGCGCTGGGGAGGCTGGGCGGGCCCCATGCCGCGGCGGCGCTCTCCGACGCGGCGGCGCGCGACGCGGACACCCACGTCAAGCACGTGTCCCGCGCGGGCCTGCGCAAGCTGGGCTTCGGGAACTGACGTCAGAAGCGCGGCCAGACGTCCGGGCGAGAGCGGGAACCCCGCGCCTGATGGCGATGGCAAGCCAGGCTTCGGGCACCGACGTCAGCGGTGCCCGGGCGCGAGGGGGCGTCCCCGCGCCCGACGGTGACGACTCACGGGCCGCTGATGGCCTTGGCGTCGGCGCGGTTCCGGCCCGCGCGCTTGGCGCGGTAGAGGTACTTGTCCGCGGCGGCGATGAGGTCCTCGGGCTGGGAGAAGTCCGAGTCCAGCAGCGTCGCCACGCCCAGGCTGATGGTCACCTTGATGGGCGTGCCACCGAAGACGAAGTCGGCCTTGTCCACCGCGTGGCGGCAGCGCTCGGCGCACGCCAGGGCCTGGTCCTCGGCGGACTCGCGCAGCATCAGCGCGAACTCCTCGCCGCCGTAGCGCGCGAGCAGATCCTCGGTGCGCACCGTGTCGGTCACCCGCTGGGCGATGCGCGTCAGGACGTAGTCCCCGGCCGGGTGGCCGTACGCATCGTTGATCTTCTTGAAGTGGTCCACGTCGAAGAGCACCAGCGACAGCGGCACCCGGTGGCGCAGGCAGTAGCTGAACTCCTTGCGCACCGTCTCCAGGAAGTACTTCTTGTTGTAGACGCGGGTGAGGCCGTCGCGGGTGGCCGACTCGTAGATGCTGCGCTGGTACTGCTCCTCCAGCTCGTCCTGGATGGAGAACTTGAGGACGGTGTTGGAGCCGATCTGGATCTTGTCGCCGTCGTACAGCGGGGCGGCGTTGACCTTCAGGCCGTTGAGGTAGGTGCCGTTGGTGCTCGCCAGGTCCATCAGCTGGAAGCGCCCGTCGCCCAGCGCCACCACCTTGGCGTGCTTGCGGGAGATGCCGTCGTCCTCCACCTGGAACTGCGCCTCTGAGCTGCGCCCCAGCACCACCTCGGAGCGGTCCAGCTTGAACATCCGGCCGATGCCCGCCGCGGACTTGGCGCTGATGACAATCAAATAAGCGCTCTGCCGCTGGGCGTTGCCCAGCAGGTCCGAAATGGAATGGACGGAAGTTTTCTCCTCGGACATCGCAACACCCATCTTATGGGCCGTTTTTTCATGGCGGCAAGCATGCTGCCGGCTTCCACGCGGCCCAATCGCTCATCCCGCGTGGATCCGCCGCGTCGTCCGGGGCCGGCTGGGCACCTCCGGCTCGACTGTCCTCCGTCCGACGCTCAGCTCCCCCGCCACCGGTGTCTGGATGAACCGCGCCAGCGCCTCCGGGGAGCGGGGGTGGTAGGCGAGCGCCTGCATCAGCTTCACCAGCGCCGCGGAGGGGGTCATGTCCGCGCCACCGATGGCCCCCTGCGCCAGGGACGCCGCACCGGACTCGTACAGGCTCAGGTCCACGCCGTTGCGGTGGGCCTGGCTCACCACCACCACCGGCACGCCGCGCTCCTTCGCCTGGACGAACAGCGGCATGAGCGAGCGTCCGAGCTCGGGCGCGATGGGGAAGTTGCCCGCCCCGTACGCCTCCAGCACCAGCCCCCGGACGTGCGGCAACAGCTGCAGGGGCAGGGCCGGGTCCAGCCCGGGATAGACCTTGAGCATGAAGACGCGCGGGTCCAGCTTCTCGTAGAGCTTGAAGGGGCCCCGGGCGCGCAGCCCCGGCTCGAAGGTCGCGTCCACGCCCAGCGTCCCCAGCACCGGGCAGTTGGGGCTCTCGAAGGCGTCGTACTCGGACACCTTCACCTTGCGCGTGCGGTTGCCGCGGTACAGGTGCGAGTCGAAGCAGATGGTGACCTCGCGCGGTCCCTTCACCGCGGAGAGCACCGCGTCGATGAGGTTGAGCCGCGCATCCGAGCGCACCTCGCCCAGCGGCCGCTGAGAGCCCGTCAGCACGATGGGGCAGGGGGGATTGCGCAGCATGAAGGACAGCGCGCTGGCGGTGTAGGCCAGCGTGTCCGTGCCATGGGTCACCACGGCCCCGTCGAAGTCATGGAGCTGGTGGTGCAGGTGGGTGGCCATGCGTTGCCACAGCTCGGGCTGCATCTCGGAGCTGTCCAGGTTGCTGAAGAGCTGCAGCTCGATGTCGGCGAGCTGGAACAGCTCCGGGACGCGGGCCTTGAGCGTCTTGAAGAAGGCGGCGGGGCGCAGGGCGGAGGGCCGACCTCCGGCCATCCCCAACGTGCCTCCGGTGTGCAGCAGCAGGACTCTGGGCATGGGCAAGGGGCCCTCCTTGGCAAGGCTTGCGTTGCTTTACAAGCCCCTCGCGCGTGGCTAAGACCCGCCGCGTGCTCCTCTCCTGCTGGAAGCCTGTCGTTCCCCTGCTGGTCGCCGTGGCGCTGACCGGCTCGGGCTGCAAGAACCCGGAGGGCTCCGCGCCCGCCTCCACCCAGGCGCCGGCCGCTCCGGCCGCCCAGGCCAGGCCC
>NZ_SRLW01000423.1:0-6511 GCF_006518215.1 Myxococcus sp. AB025B | reverse complement strand
CTTCGGCATCGTCGGATGTCCTCCTGTGGCTCAACCCGCCAGCAACCTCCCCTCCCATCGACCATCAGTCACCCGGCGGTCCCCCTGCTTGTCTGCTCACTCGCTGCTCAGGATCAGATCCACACCCATCCGCGAACGTGATGTGCGTCGAGACGCGCTCACCGTTCGCACGCTCGATGACGCGCCGCTCGTAGCGAAACGCGGGTGTGGGGCTCCCTTCGGGCGTCACTGTCCCGACGTAGATCAGCTCACCGTGGCTCGCGGCCGGTGTCGCCAGCCGCGCCGCCTGGACGGGGGTGATGGATGCGTGCCCACAGCCCACGACTCCGCAAACAGCGAAGAGCAACGAATAGCGCCGGTTCATGTGAAGATGGTGCAGCACCCTGGGAGTCGCCAACAATGTCGCAGGCCGCCAAACCACTGTCCGAGGGCGACATCGCCGCGTGCAACGTCCTGCCCGCGTTCGAAGCGTCGCTCCGGTTCGGAGCCACCGAGGACGAGCTGGCCGACCGGATTGGCTGGCGCCGGAAGGCGTTGCTCGAGCCTGACGCGCGGGTCAGCGGTGCGTCGACCTACCAGCACATGGAGCTGATGTACTCGAAGCCCCGCTATGCCGAGTTCGTCATCGCCGCGGTTCGAGCCTATGACGTCAAGAGCCTCGGCGTCGTGGGCCTCGCATGCAAGACCGTGCCGAACATCGGCGTCGCCATGGCGTGTCATGCCCGATTCCAGAAGCTGACCAACCGCACCGCGACATACGAGACGGGGCTCCGAGACGACGGTCTGTACATCCGTGAGCAGCGAGAGGACCCGAGTCTCGGAAGTGAGCTCATCTCCGACTACACCCTGCTCGTGGCCATCCGCCTGCTTTCCCTGCTGAGCGACGCCCCCATCCCCGTGCGGGCGATGTACAGCCGCCGGGCGCGGATGCCAGCGAGGGAGCGCGCGCTCTATGAGGAGACACTCGGCGCGGCCGTGACGACGGGGGCTGCCCGCGCCGAGCTGGTCTTGGATCCGGGGGTCCTGGCCCTTGGCGTGCGCAAGGCAGACGCGGAGATGGAGGGCTATTTTCGCGGGGTCCTCGAGGATGCCCTGCCAAGGCCAGACGAGGCACCAGAGCTGCTCGTCTCGGTACAGGCCGTCATTCGTGACCACCTCCAGCAGGGCGCGCCGACCCTGGGCCAGGTCGCCCGGGTCATGGGGCTCGGCGAGCGCACGCTGCAGCGCCGACTCAGCGAATTCGGAGTCGGCTTCCAAGCGTTGCTGGACGACACGCGCAAGACGCTGGCGGAAGGGTACCTGAAGCAGCCCGCGCTGACGCTGGCCGAGGTCGCATACCTGCTCGGCTTCGTCGAGCAGGCGTCCTTCTTCCGGGCATTCCGTCGCTGGTACGGCGTGACACCCCAGGCCTACCGGATGAGCATCGCGCTACGGTGACACCGCGCGACGGGCCGTGCTGGGCCGGCCGGGGAACCACACGAAGTGCGGGAGCGCCACCAAAGCGGGTGACGCGCAAGGAACCGCGCCTCACGCAGGTGGCCGCGCTCAATCGGGATACAGCCGCTTCCATTCCTCCCGCCATTCCCGCGCCAGCGTGGACCGCGGACGGCCGTAGCGGGCCTCCGTCGCCGAGGCCGCGGTGATGCGGTCGACGCGGAAATGGCGGAAGGCCTGGCGCAGGCAGCACCAGGCGGCGACGAGCTGTTTGCCCTCGTGGAACGCGAGCTGCACGGGCCAGATGTCGCGCTGGCTCGGCTGGCCCTTCTCGTCGGCATACACGATGAGGAGCGCCTTCTCCTCGCGAATGGCCCGGCGCACCAGGCCGAGCACCGGGACGGGCGCGGCCCCGCCGCGCATCAGGATGGGCCAGAGCCCGGTGTCGTTCATCCGGTCGCGCAAGTCCTCGGGCGAGGCGGTGGCGATCTTGGCCAGGGCATTGCGCGCCGCCCCGGCGAGGCCGGCATCCGGCTGGGCCTCGACCCAGCGGGAGCCGAGCACCAGCGCCTCCAGCTCCTCGGCCGTGAACATCAGCGGCGGCAGGAAGAAGCCCGGCTTCAGCATGTAGCCCACGCCCGCCTCGCCCACGATGGGCGCGCCAAGACCGATGAGTGTCCGCACGTCGCGATAGAGCGTGCGCAGGGACACTCCCTGCTCCTCGGCCAGCGCCGCCGCGGTGACGGGGCGGCGGTGCCGGCGAAGTGCGTCCATGACTGCGAAGAGGCGTTCGGTCTTGTCCATGCGCGCCTGGGGCTCACCGGATGGTGCCATGGAACGCGCGGAGGTCGGCCGCGTAGTGCTCCGGAGCCTCGAGCGCCGGGAAGTGCCCGGCCAGCCGAGCCTCGGTCCAGTGGACGAGGTTCTGCAGGTGCCGCTCGCCCCAGGCGCGCGGCGCGGGGTTGTCGACGTCGGCGGGCACCAGGACGCCCTGCTTCACGTCATGGTGGGGCATCGGCGCCAGCAGCTCCTGGTCGGCGAAGGCCTCCTTGTACAGCCGGACCGACGAGCCAATCGTCTGGGTGAACCAGTAGACGGAGAGCAGGGTGCACAGGTCGTCGAGCGAGTAGACCGACTCGAGGCGGCCGTCCCGCAGCAGGCTGCAGCCGTGGAACTTCTCGAGGATCCACGACGCCAGGCCCGCGGGTGAGTCGTTGAGGCCGACGGCGAGCGTCTGCGGCTTGGTGCCGTGAATCATGACGTAGGCGCTCTGCGTGGCGGTCCACAGGTCGACGCGCCGGAAGTAGTCCACCTCCTCGGGCGTCGGCGCCTGGGGCCGCGGGTACCCCGAGAAGACGTTGAGGTAGTGCGCGCCCAGGAGTCGGCCGGGGTGGTTGCGGACCAGGCTGAAGCAGACCCCGGAGCCCAGGTCCGAGCACGCCACGAGGAACTTCTCGTAGCCCAGCCGGGTCATCAGCTCCGCCCAGAGATGACCCATGCGGCTCATGTTCATTCCCCGCTTCGTCGGCCGGCCCGAGAAGCCGAAGCCCTGCAGCGAGGGAATGATGACGTCGAACGACACTCCGCCCCGCTCGGCGGTGAGCAGTGGGATGAGTGGCAGGAACTCGACGAAGTTCGAGGGCCAGCCATTTGCCAGGACGATGGGGACGCGCGTCCCGCCCTGACCCGGTGCATGGACGAAGTGGACCTGCTCGCCGTCGACCTCCTCGATGAATTGAGGAACCGCGTTGAGGCGCTGCTCGGCGGCGCGCCAGTCGAACCGCTCCGCCCAGTGGATGACGAACCGCCGGAGCAGCTCGGCATCGGTGCCATCGTCCCAGCCGACGCCTTCGACTGTCGCGGGGAAGCGGGTGGCCTTCAGCCGCGCGCGGAGGTCATCCAGCTCGGCGTCGGAAATGGAGAGGGTGAATGGGCGGGTCGTACGTCGCTGGGGTGCGTGCATCCCCAGGTTGTGCCCGAGGGGTGCTGACAGGGTGTGTCAGCAGCGTGCGCCTGCTCCAGCGCCACGGTCTCGCTCGACGACCTGCTCCAGCGCGAAGCACGGGAGCAGGCCGCCATCAACGCCTCAGGCGATGAGCTCGGAGAGCACGCCCTTGGTGAGCGCCGGGTCGCCGAAGTCGTCCAGGTTCCCGCCGGACGCGTTCCTCAACCCCACGGCGGAGCCAATCGTGTTCAGCATCCGGTTATGGTTGGGATTGCCGCCGCCCGACGCCTCGACGTAGACGCCCTGCTTGAGGAAGCCGTTGCAGCTGCCCGCCAGCACGAACGGCACGTTGCGCGCCGAGTGAGCCGGCCCGTTGCCCAAATCGTTGTACCAGACCGACACGCCGTGCTCGATGAGCCGCTTGCCGTCCGGCATCTGGTAGGCCGCCAGCTTGTCCAGCAGGTGCTTGAAGGTGCTCGCGAACTGCACGTCCACGTGGTGGTGCAGCAGGTCCGAGCCCGTGATGATGCCGCCGCTGGCGTCGTGGGACGTGCGCCGGTGGGACACGTAATGGAAGTTCTCCATCAACTGCCCCGTGTCCGGGTGGCGGTAGCGCGTGTCGCCATCGTTGCCGTTGCCCACCTGGATGACGGCCGCGCGATTGGTGCCGCACGCCATCGCCATCACCGCGATGTCCATGTGCAGCCGGGCGGTGGCGAGCACCTCGGTGCCGTCCGTGCTGTCATAGCCGGGCGCCTGCTGCTGGAGGATGAGCTCCTGGTCCGCGCGCATGCGGCAGCTCAGGGCGACCTCCAGGTCCCGGACGTTCGACAGGTGCAGGTCCACGCGCTCATGGTCAGACGCGCTCAGCTCGGGCCGCTGCTTGAGCGACTGGAGCTGGGCCTTTACCAAATCGTTCACGCTGCGCTGCCGGACGAGGAGCTGCTCGCGAGCCTCGGGCGTCAGTCCCCCGGGTCCGCCAATCATCGTCTGGTACGCATTCCACGGGTCATGCAGCGCGGCCCGGCGCACGTTGCTGCTCCGGTAGGACAGGCAGGGCCCCCCGAGCCAGCCGCCCCGCCGGCCCGCGTAGAAGACGAGCGAGTCACGCTGCTGCGGGTTGAGCTCGCGCCCGATGCGGTGGTCGATGGACTCGCCCGCGGACTCGGAGCCGCCGCCCGCGCCCTCCACCACGGGGCCTCGCGCGGTCAGCCCCTGCATGGCGCCGCGGGCGTGGCCGTCCCCGTAGTTGTAGTCCCGCATGTTGACGTTGCGCACGAGCAGCAGGTGCGCGCGGTGGGCCTCGAGCACGCCCACGGCCCGCCCGGCCATGCTGTCCGCGGTGAGCGCCCCCAGGGTGCGCGGCCAGAAGCGCTCCGGCTCCGCGCCCAGCTCCGACGTCGTCTGGGCCGAGGCGACGCCGTTGGCCTGTCGGAAGAAGATGGCGTACGGCCGCACCACCGGGTCCGCCGCGAGGGCGGTCCTCGGCATCAACCCCTCGAGGAACGGCAGGCTCAGCATCGTCCCGCCCAGGCCCTTCAACACCATCCGGCGACTCAGCTTCATGGCAGCTCCTCCGGGTGGCGATTCACGAAGCCCTCGCTGGTGACGACCTCCACCACGAGGTCGACGATGGACAGGTTGCCCGCCTTCGACAGCTTCCCGAGCCGCTCCACCAGCGGCGCGTCCTCGTGGGCGGACGGGCGCCCGTGGAGGTACTCCACCCAGTGCTTCGCGTAGCACGCGTGCACCGACTCATTGGCCGCGAGCGCGTCCGCCAGGTCCAGCGCGTCGCGCACCGGCACCGTCTCCCCGTTGATGTTGGGCGTCGAGCTGGCGTCCACCGGATGCCCGTTGTCCGTGGTGCGGAACCCGCCGATGGCGTCGAAGTTCTCGAACGGGAAGCCGAGCGGGTTGATGAGGTGCGAGTGGCAGCTGGCGCACGCGCTCCCCGGCGCCTCGGTGTGCGAGGCGACGACCTCGCGATTGGTGCGGCCCTGGGGGGCGGGGAGCGGCGGGATGTTGGCCGGCGGCGCGCCAATCTTCCGGCAGATGATGCGCTCGGAGACGAAGACGCCGCGGTGGATGGGGTCCGGGTCCACCGACGTCGCGTGCGAGGCCAGGAAGCCCACCTGGGTGAGCACGCCCCTGCGCTCGCGCGAGTCGAGCGTCACGGGGACGAAGTCCGCGGTGAACGCGCCGCTCAGCCCGTAGACGCGCGCCAGCTCGTCGTTGACGAAGGTGGATGGCGAGGTGAGCAGGTCGCTGTAGCCGCCCTTGCGGGAGAAGACGACGTCCTGGACGAAGAGGCTCGTCTCCCGGGCCGCGTACTCGCCGAGCCGCTCGGTCACCTGGGGATAGCGCGTGAGCGAGGGCCGGATGGCGGCATAGCGGGGCACGTCGAAGAGGGTGCGGTGGAAGGCCTCCACCACCTTGTTCGAGCGCGCGTCCTGGAGCATGCGCCTGGCCTGGGTGGCGACGCCCTCGCGCGAGTGCAGGGTGCCCTCGCTCGCGGCGGCGAACAGGGCGTCGTCCGGCATGGCGTTCCACAGGCCATAGCTCAGCCGCGAGGCCACCTCGTAGTCGTCGAGCGGCACCCGGTCCTGCACGGCCTGGGTGCTGCGCTCCACGCGGTAGAGGAAGTGGGGCGACTGGAGGAAGGCCTCGATGACCAGCCGGAGGCCCCCCTCGAAGGCCGCCATGTCCGCGTAGGCCTGGGGCCCCTTGCGGTACAGCTCGAGGTAGCTCTCCACCTCATCGGGCGTCAGCGGGCGCCGGTGCGCGCGCAGGCCGAAGGACTCCACGAAGGCGCGGGCGCGCGCTTCACCGGAGGCGGTCGACGCGGGCACCAGGCGCGCGAGCTTCGCCGCGTCCGTCGTCACCTGGCCGGCGAGCTCCGCGGCGGCGCGCTGGTAGGCGCCCCAGAGGGCCTCGTCGACGGAGAGGGAGCGCGCATCGTTGTCGAAGAGGAAGCCGCTCTGGGCGGGGTCCGCGCGGAAGGTGCCCGCCAGCGTCGTGGGCGGCGCGTCCAGCCGGAGCAGCTCCTGCACGCTGTGGGTCCACTGCACGTGCGTCAGGCGCGCCATCCGCACGGACGGGGCCGGCTTCTCGATGGCGGGCACCTTCCGCGCG
>NZ_SRLW01000422.1:0-6535 GCF_006518215.1 Myxococcus sp. AB025B | reverse complement strand
CGCCAGGCCCCTCCCACCCGCCTGGCGCCTCGCCCCTCGAACGGACGACCCCGCGGGTTGGCAACCCTTGCTGCTGGCCCTTATCAGGTGCACCTCGTGGTGCCCGCGCTCCGGACTCACCGTTGGGAATGACGCGTCGCACCAGCCGGTAAACGGTTCATCGCACCCACGAGGGGGGCAAGAGAGTCATCATGTCCTGTCCACAGCCACGTCCCACCGAGTTCCGCCTGCCCATGCGCGCGGAGTCCTTCTCCATCGAGGAGCACCGCAACGTGCACTGCCGCTTCTACGGCGGCTGCATCGACGTGGCGGTGCGCCAGGATTGGGACAGCTTCACCTGCTCCAGGTGCCCCCTGTTCCAGCAGGACACCGCGCCCGGCGCGGACCAGTACGCCTTCAACCAGCCCGCGGAGAACGGCAGGCCCTAGGCCGCCCGTCCGGACTCCGCTGGACCGGCCCTCCCTCCAGGTGCGGGAGGAGGGCCGGGGGCCTCCGGGGTTCTTGTCCTTCGCAAGGTGGTGGGAGCGCCGGACCCACGCGCCGCTCGTTGGATGTCTCCTTCCGGCCGCTGTGAGCCCGAGCGCATGACCTACCGTCCCGTCGTCGTCCTGGCCGAGGATGATGGCCTCCTTCGAGAGGCGGTGGCCGAGGCCATGGAGCTGGAGGGCTACCGCGTCGTGCCGTGCGACAGCGGCTTCTCCGCCCTCAAGGCCTTCTTCGCCGAGCCCCGCGTGGACGTGCTGGTGCTCGACTGGCTCCTGCCCGACATCGAGGGCCGGGACCTCATCCGGCTGCTGCATGCGCAGCGTGAGCTGTCGGACCTGCCGGTGGTGCTCACCACGGGGCTGGAGCTGGAGCTGCCCAGCTTCGAGGGCGCGGTGTGCCTGTTGCGCAAGCCCTTCGATTCGACCGAGCTGTCGCGCATCCTCCACCGCCTCACCCACCCGACGCGCGCCACGACGCCAGCCCGGTCCTTCGCGCCCACCGACGCGCGCGCCGTCTGAAGCGCGGCTTCCCAAGCAGCCCCTCGCGCCGCATCTTGAAGGCCGTCTGTCCCCGGTCGTGGGGACACGGACCTTTGCATGCAAGAGCACCGGGTCAGCTCATGGCTGGAGCTCCAGGAGGCGCTGTTCGCGGACTCCTGGAACGAGGCGCTGGGCCGCCACCGCGCCAGCTACGTGTTCCGCGGCATGCCCCACGCCGAGCACGACCTGTCCACCGCGCTCAACCGCCGGGGCCTGTTCGTCCGCAAGGAGAAGGACCTGCTGCGCGCCTTCCGCAAGTACGCGCGCGGCACGCCCCGTGAGCCCCTGGACTCCGTCTGGGACTGGCTCGCCCTGGCGCAGCACCACGGCCTGCCCACGCGCATGCTGGACTGGACGTTCAGCCCCTACGTCGCGCTGCACTTCCTCACCGAGGACTCGGACCTGGCGCACGAGGACGGCGTGGTGTGGTGCGTGGACTACCGGGAGACGAACCGGCTGCTGCCCCGCCCGCTCAAGACGCTGCTCAAGCGCGAGGGCGCGGACGTGTTCTCCGGGGAGATGCTGGCGGAGGTGGCGCCGTCCATCTCTGATTTGGACCGGCTGGCGCGCCACCCGTTCGTGCTCTTCTTCGAGCCGCCGTCGCTGGACGCGCGCATCGTCAACCAGTTCGCGCTCTTCTCGGTGATGAACGGGCCGGACGCGCGCCTGGACAGCTTCCTGGAGCGGCGCAAGCAGGGGGTGCGCCGGCTCATCATCCCCGCGGACCTCAAGTGGGAGGTGCGCGACAAGCTGGACCAGGCGAACCTCACCGAGCGGGTGCTCTTCCCCGGCCTGGACGGGCTGAGCCGCTGGCTGCGTCGCTACTACAGCCCGCGGCCCAGGTAGGCCACCGCGTCAGGCATGCGCGTGCACGTGGGGGCCGGGGTGGTGGTGCTCGTCGTCCTGGTCGTTCATCGTCACGTCACCGACGATGCCGTTGGCCCGCTGGTGCTCGGTCACCTCGCGGATGTCCTTCTCCCACTTGTTGCCGGCCGCGCCGAAGAGGATGACGGCGAAGATGATGAGACCGAAGAGGAGCGTTCCAATGAGCGCCGCGCCGAGAATGGTCATCGCTGGACCTCGAGGTTGGGGGCCGCCACCCACAGAGCGCCGGCCAGGTTGAACGCACCCCCGAAGGGTGTGTCCTCCTTCTTCCCGCCGCGACCCGTGCCGCGCGCCCGTCCGGCCCGCCCCTCGGGTCAGCGGGCGGGCGGACAGGGGGTTGCTGGGGGGCCCTTCACTCCTCGGTGACGAACTGCCGCGGCAGGCTCAGCCAGAAGGCCGTCCCCTCCTGGGCGGAGGACGACACACCCAGGAGGCCCCCGTGGGCCCGGACGATTTCGTGGGTGATGTAGAGCCCCAGGCCCAGGCCGTTGCGCTGCGCGCTGCGCTTGTCCTGCGCGCGGCCGAAGGGGTCGAAGATGGAGCCCAGGCGCTCGGCGGGGATGGGCAGGCCCCAGTTGTGGACCTCCACCCGCACGCCGCCCTCCACGTCCGCCACCGTCACGCGCACCACGGTGTCCTCCGGGGAGTACTGCACGGCGTTGCCCACCAGGTTCGACGCCGCCTGCGCGATGCGGTCCGCGTCCCAGTCCCCCCAGCCGTTGCCCGTGAGCGACAGCTCGAACTGGCGGCGCGGGTGCGCCACCTCCAGCTCCTCCACCACCTGCCGCAGCACCTCGTGCAGGTTCATCCGCGCCCGCTCCAGCACGTACCCCGCGCCCAGCCGCGTGCGCGTGAAGTCGAGCAAATCATTGATCATCCGCGCCATGCGGTCCGCGGAGATGGAGATGCGGTTGATGGCCTTGCGCTGCGGCTCGCTCAAGCCCCCGTGACGCAAGAGCAGTGACGCGTTGCCGGTGATGGCCTGCAGGGGGTTTCGCAAGTCATGGCCGAGGATGCCCAGGAACTGCTCGCGGAACGTGGCCGTGCGCCGCGCGGCCTCCTCGCGCTTGAGGCCCTCCTCCACCCGCTTGCGCTCGATGGCGTACCTGAGCGCGCGCACCAGGAGCGGCCCCGACACCTGGCCCTTCACCAGGTAGTCCTGCGCGCCCTCGTGCACCGCGCGCACCGCCAGGCGCTCGTCGTCCGTGCCGGTGAGCACCACCAGCGGCACCGACGGCGCGGCCTGCAAGAGCGGCGGGATGTTGCCCAGCCCGTGCCCGTCCGGCAGCGACAAATCCAGGAGCACCGCGTCCACCGGCGGCCCCTCGCTCACCACGCGCACCGCGTCCGCCAGGCGCTCGACGTGGAGCACCTCGAAGCGCGTGGCGGCGACCTCGCGCAGCTCCTCCTGCAGCAGGAGCGCGTCGCCCGGGTGGTCCTCCACCAGCAACAGCCGCAGCGGGCGCTCCTCGGTGCCGATGTCACTCATGACGACACCTCGGAAGCCGCGGGCACCGACGGCGCCAGCGGCAGGGTGAACCAGAACGTGCTGCCCTCGCCCACCTTGGACTCCACGCCGATGCGACCTCCCAGACGCTCCACGATTTTCTTGCAGATGGCCAGCCCGATGCCCGTCCCGGCGAACGACTCCTTGCCGTGCAGGCGCTGGAAGATGACGAAGATGCGCTCGAAGTCCTGCGCGTCGATGCCGATGCCCCAGTCCCTCACCGTGAAGCGCGCCTCCGTGCCCTTCACCTCGGCGGCCACCTCCACCCTGGGCGGGGAGGCCCCATGGAACTTGAGCGCGTTGCCGATGAGGTTCTGGAACAGCTGCACCAGCTGCGTCTCGTCCGCGAGCACCATCGGCAGCGGGCCTGTCTCGAGCCGGGCGCCCGACTCCCGCAGCGCCACCTGGAGGTTGGTCCGCGCCCGCTCCACCGCGCGAGCCGCGTCCACCGCGCGCGGCTCGCGGCCCTGCGTGCCCACGCGCGAGTACGTCAGCAAATCCTGGATGAGCCGCTGCATGCGCGTGACGCCGTCCACCGCGTAGTGGATGAAGGTGTCCGCCTCCGCGTCCAGCTTGCCCTGGTAGCGCCGCGCGAGCAGCTGCGTGTAGCCGGCCACCATGCGCAGCGGCTCCTGCAGGTCATGCGAGGCCACGTAGGCGAACTGCTGGAGCTCCTCGTTGGAGCGGGCCAGCTCCTTGGCGCGCAGCCGCAGCGAGTCCTCCGCGCGCCTGCGCTCCAGCCCCTGCGCGAGCGCGTCCGCCACCGCCGCCAGCGACGCCACCTTGTCCTCGCCCAGCACCGTCTTGCTGTAGAGCCCCATCACGCCCACCAGCTGCCCGCGCACCAGCAAGGGGATGCCCGCGAACGAGCGCAGCCCCGTCTCGCGAATCCACGTCGGGTCCAGCACCCGGGCGTCGTGCTCCATCTTGTCCACCCAGACCTGCTCGCGCGTGCGGGCCACCTCCGCCACCAGGCTGGTGCCGTGCACCGCCACGCGCGCCCACTTCTCGCGCGGCGGCGCGGACACGCCCGCGTTGCCCACCAGCTCCAGCATGGCGGAGCTGCGCGAGTACAGCCACAGCCGGGCCACCTGCGCGTCCAGGTGGCGAACCAGCGCCTCCGCGCAGCCCTGGAGGATGTCGGCGACGGAGCCCTCCTTGGCCAGGGCGCCGCTCATCTCCGCGCGCAGCGCCTCCAGCCTGCGGGCCACCTGCTCGCGGTCCAGCCGGCGCAGGCCCTCCTCCACGCGGCGCTGGGCCGTCATGTCCGTGTTGGTGCCAATCCACTCGCGCAGCTTGCCGTCCGAGTGCAGCACCGGCACCGCGCGCGCCAGCGTGGGCGAGTACGTCCCGTCCGGGCGGCGCAGCCGGTATTCCACCTCGTACGGCCTCACGTCCGTCACCGCCGCCGTCCACGCGCGGCGGGCCGCGTCCCGGTCCTCGGGGTGGACGGCGTCCAGCCAGCCCGTGCCCTTCCATTCGTCGTACGCCTGGCCGGTGTACTCGCGCCAGGAGGGGCTGTCCTCCTCGATGAAGCCATCCGGCCGCGTCACCCACACGGCCTGCGCGGTGGCGGTGACCAGGGAGCGGAAGCGCTCCTCGGCCCGGCGCGCGTCGCGGAACAGGCGCGCGTTGTCCAGCGCCACCGCGGCCTGGGACGCCACGCCCTCCACCAGCCGCGCGTGCTCCTCGCCAAAGCGCCCCGGCTCCGCGTGTCCGAAGAACAGCCCGCCGAGAATCTCCCCGGAGCGGCTCTTCACCGGCACCGCGAGATAGCTCCTCACCGGCAGGTGCCCCTGGGGCATCCCGTGGTACGGGGCGCTCCTGCCGTAATCAGGGTGGCGCGTCACGTCGTCGTACAGCCGCGAGCCCTCGCCCCGGAAGGTGGGGCCGAAGATGGCGGTGTTGCGCGGCATGAGCAGGTGCGCGAAGGCCTCCCGGGGCACGCCCGACAGCGTGTAGAGCAGGTAGGACTCGCCCCGCTCGTCCACGCGGTTCTCGAAGAAGGCGCCGAAGCCCGCGCCGGTGAGGGCCACCGTCTCGTCGGTGATGCGCTGGACGAGCACGCCCGGGTCCAGCTCCGACGACAGCGTCTCGCCGATGCGCAGCAGCGTCTGGGCGGTGCGGCGCTCCTCCTGGCTGCGGCGCAGCGAGGCCTGGGCCTCGCGGTACAGGCGCGCGGTGTCCACCGACAGCGCGGCGCGCGAGGCCAGCTGCTCGCCCAGCTCCAGGTCCGTCCGTCCGAAGCGCCGGCTGGACTCGGCCGTCACCAGCGTGAGCGCGCCCAGGGTGCGGCCGCGCGCCTTCAGGGGGATGAGCATGGCCGAGCGCAGGCCCAGCGCCGTGAGGAAGCGCAGGTGCTCCCTGTCCCGCGCCGCCAGGGCCAGCACGTCGTCGGACACGGACTCCAGCAACACCGGCCTGCCCGTGCGGATGACGGCCAGCACCCCGTTCGGGTCGTCCTCGCGGGGCGGGTAGCGCACCCGCACCTCCTCGGCCAGCCGCACCCGGCTGGGGTCCACGTGCGCCACCGCCACCTGGCGGGTGCCGCCGTCCTCCTCCACCAGCTCCACCGCGCACCAGTCCGCCAGCTGCGGCACCGCCAGCTTCGCCAGCAGCGCCAGCGTGTCGTCCAGGTCCAGCGCGGACGAGGACAAGAGCGCCCCCGCCTCCGCCAAAAAGCGCATGGACTCCGAGGCGCGCTTGGGCTCCTCGATGTCCGTGGTGGTGCCGAACCACTGGAGGATGTCGCCCTTCGCGTCGCGCAGGGGGCTGGCCCGGCCGAGCATCCAGCGCCAGGCGCCATCATGGCGCCGGCAGCGGAACTCCACCTCGTAGGGCTCCCCCGTCGCGAGTGAGTGGGCCCAGCGCCTGCCGGCCTCCTGCGCGTCCTCCGGGTGGAAGATGCGCCACCAGCCGTCGCCCAGCGCCTGCTCGGGCGTCAGGCCGGTGTACTCGTACCAGCGGCGGTTGAAGTAGACGTGGTGCCCGTCGGGGCGGGTCATCCAGACGAGCTGGGGGAGGCTCTCCAGGACCTGGAGCTGTGTCTTATACACATCTCCGAGCCCACGCGACGCGTAGTAATCTCGTGTGCGGTCTTCTGCTTGAAAAAAAAAAG
>NZ_SRLW01000421.1:0-6675 GCF_006518215.1 Myxococcus sp. AB025B | reverse complement strand
GGGCATGAGAGAAGGGCGGGGATGGCCGTGACGCAGCAGATGAAGGCAGCCAAGGCAGCAGCGGTGGAGCTTCCCGTGGACCCGACGCAGGACGTCGCGCCGGACGGGGACAAGGCGAGCGAAGGCTCGGGCGCGAGGGAGATCGCGTCCCTGACGCCGATGATGCGCCAGTACCTCGAGGTGAAGGCGCTGCACCCGGACACGGTGCTCTTCTTCCGGCTCGGGGACTTCTACGAGATGTTCTTCGAGGACGCGGTGAAGGCCTCGGAGATCCTCCAGATCACGCTCACCGCCAGGGCCAAGGGCGCCGACAAGGTGCCCATGTGCGGCATCCCGTACCACTCGTCGCGCCGGTACATCGCGCGCCTCATCGGCGAGGGCCTGAAGGTCGCCATCTGCGAGCAGGTGGAGGAGGCCGGCAGCGGGCCGGGCATCGTCCGGCGCGAGGTGACGCGGGTCATCACCCCCGGCATGGTGCTGGACGAGGAGGTGCTCGAGCCTCGCGACAGCAACTTCCTGGCCGCCGTGTACTGGAACGAGAAGGGCTTTGGTGGGGCGCTGCTGGAGGCGTCCACCGGCGAGTTCCTCGCGATGGAGGCGGGCTCGGCGGCGGAGCTGGCGGAGTCGCTGTCTCGCGTGGAGCCCCGGGAGCTGCTGGTGCCCGCGGGGCAGCGCAGCTCGGCGGAGGTGGCGCAGCTGTGCTCGCGGCTGCCTCGCGTGCCGGCGGTGGCGGAGGGGGAGGTCGCGGCGTTCGAGCCGGCGCGGGCGGCGGGCTATCTGCGCTCGCACTTCGCGGTGCAGTCGCTGTCGGCGTTCGGGTTGGATGACGCGCCGCTGGCCACGGGGGCGGCGGGCGCGGCGCTGCGGTATCTGAAGGACACGCAGAAGACGCCCGCGGCGCACGTGGACCGGCTGAGCCGGCAGGAGCGCTCGGGCAGCCTGCTGATGGACGAGTCCTCTCGCGCGAACCTGGAGGTCCTGCGCTCGCAGCGGGACGGCGGGCGCAAGGGTTCGCTCCTGGGGGTGCTGGACCGGACGGTGACGAGCCTGGGGGCGCGGAAGCTGGCGCGCTGGCTGGCCTCGCCGCTGGGGTCGCTCCCGGAGATCCACGCGCGGCTGGACGCGGTGGAGGAGCTGTCGGCGAAGAGCGTGTGGCGTGAGGAGCTGACGGGCATCCTCAAGGAGGTGGCGGACCTGGAGCGGCTGACGGGCCGGCTGTCCTTGGGCGCGGGCAACGCGCGGGACCTGCGGGCGCTCGGGGTCTCGCTGGCGCAGCTGCCCCGGTTGGGAGCGGCGCTGGCGCGGTGTCAGGCGCCGTTGCTCCAGTCGCTCGCGGGGCCGCTGACGGCGCTGCCGGAGCTGGCGGACCTGCTGGCGCGCTCGGTGGTGGACGAGCCTCCCGTGGCGCTGAAGGAAGGCGGCTTCATCCGGCAGGGGTACCACGCGGAGCTGGACCGGCTGGTGGAGCTGTCGACGTCCGGCAAGGACGTGCTGCTGAAGATCGAGGCGCGGGAGAAGGAGCGCACCGGCATCGGCTCGCTGTAGATCCGCTACAACAAGGTCTTCGGGTACTACCTGGAGGTGACGAAGTCGAACCTGCACCTGGTGCCGGCGGACTACATCCGCAAGCAGACCACGGTGGGGGCGGAGCGGTTCGTCACGCCGGAGCTGAAGGAGCACGAGGAGCAGGTGCTGACGGCGGAGGAGCGCCGGTGCGCGCTGGAGCTGCAGCTCTTCGAGGAGCTGCGGGCGAAGGTGGCGCAGGCGGCGCCGCGCATCCGCTCCGCGGCGGAGGCGGTGGCCACGGCGGACGCGCTGCTGTCCTTCGCGCGGTGCGCGTCGGAGTACGGCTACACGCGGCCGGAGGTGGACGCGTCGGAGGTGCTGAGCATCACCGCGGGACGACACCCGGTGGTGGAGCGGATGCTGGGGGCGGGGGAGTCCTTCGTTCCCAACGACGTGCGGATGGACCCGGAGGACGCGCAGCTGCTGGTCATCACCGGCCCGAACATGGCGGGCAAGAGCACGGTGATGCGGCAGGTGGCGCTGACGGCGCTGATGGCGCAGGCGGGCTCGTTCGTTCCGGCGAAGGCGGCGCGCATCGGCCTGTGTGATCGCATCTTCACGCGCGTGGGCGCGGCGGACAACCTGGCGCGCGGCCAGTCCACGTTCATGGTGGAGATGACGGAGACCAGTCACATCCTCCATCACGCCACGAGGAAGAGCCTCATCATCCTGGATGAGATTGGCCGTGGCACGTCGACGTTCGACGGTCTGTCCATCGCGTGGGCGGTGGCGGAGCACCTGCATGACCACGTGAGCGCGCGCACGCTGTTCGCCACGCACTACCACGAGCTGGTGGACCTGGCGCGTGAGCGGTCCAAGGTGAAGAACCTGTGCATCGCCGTGAAGGAGCAGGGCGGCAAGGTCATCTTCCTGCGCAAGCTGATTCCGGGCGGGGCGAGCCGCTCGTACGGCATCGAGGTGGCGAAGCTGGCGGGCCTGCCGTCGGAGGTGGTGGGCCGGGCGCGCGAGCTGCTCCAGAACCTGGAGTCCGGGGAGCTGGACGACGCGGGGCGGCCCCGGGTGGCGGTGCGGCAGAACCCGAAGAAGGCGGCTGTGGCGGCGGGACAGCTGGGGTTGTTCGGTGAGCCCGTGGCCCCGGCTCCCGCGCTGCCCGCGTCGCACCAGAAGGCGCTGGAGGCGCTCAAGTCGGCGGCCATCAACCACCTGACGCCGCTGGACGCGCTCAACCTGCTGGCGAAGCTCCAGCGCGAGCTGGAGTAGTCGCGGGCCGGGAGAGGTTCGCGGACCTGTCCCGGCACCCGCGGCTCAAGGGGCTACTTCTTCTTGGCGACGCGCAGGGGGACGGAGACCTGGGTATTCTCCCAGGCGAAGTTGAGCGCGGGGGCCTTCACATCAACCGTGATGGAGAGGGCCTCGTAGGTGTCGGCGGACTTCTTCGTGGGGACGTCCACGCGCAGCACATCCTTCGACTCGTCGTACTTGTACGCGCCCCACTGGCCCACGTCCTTGCTGACGATGAGGGTCCACTTGTCGGCCTGGGGGATGGTGAAGAGCGAGTAGGTTCCGGCGGGGAGCTTCTTGCCGGCGAGCTCGAGGTCACCCGTGGTGGTCAGCTCCGTGGCCTGGTTCGCGCCCAGGCGCCACACCTCCCCGTAAGGGACGAGCTTGCCGAAGATCTGCCGCTTCTCGCCCGTCTTGGGGTCCTGGATGCGGGGCGAGTGGTACGTCACCTTCACGTAGGTGGTGTCGTCCAGCTTCTTCGCCGTCATCGCGAGGGGGCTGGCAGGTGCCTTCTCGGGGGGAATCGACTTCTGGGCCACGGCGGGCGTGGCCGCGAGGAGGAACAGCGCGGCGAGGGCGGGGAGGCGCAGGTGCCACGAGTAGCGATGGTTTGTCATAGGGGCGCCCATCATACAGGACGCGTGGAAGCACAGCCTGGTTCGCCGAAGACAGGGGCTCATGTCTCCTCCCCAGCACAGCGCTTCCAGCGCCGCTCAGGCGCACTGGACCGCCGTCCCAACGGCTCCGACGCAAGGCCCGCTTGGCGGAGTTCATCCTTCCAGGAGGGCTTTGAACGCCACTGCCGATAGCCACGAAAGCAGGATATACTTGAGTTGAAGCTTTGGTCGTTGGGCGCTGTGTGCTCGCAACAGGAGATTGACAGTGGCTACTCAGAAGATCGGACGCTGCTTGGCGGTGCTGTGGGGGCTGTGCGCGGGGATGGCGGCCTGCGGCGGGAGTGACCTTGAGAGCGACCGCGTCCAGACTGAAGCGGAGCACGGTCGTCAAGACAGCCAGCTCTTGCAGGCGCCCCATGCCTACAGGAACAGCGACGCGTACAACCTGGCCAACGAGGGTGGCCGTTATGTGGAGTTGGTCGTCGCCACCTCCCCAGCCCAGCCGTTCGCCGCGGTCCATGCGTGGCGGACGCACCAGCAGGGGGCGAATCCAGGGGCGTACGGCAACAACGGAGACCTGGTGGGATACACCAACCCGCAGGGCGTCTTCGAACAGTCCGGATACTTGCCGTTCGACTTCAGCCTCTGTGGCGTGTATGCGGATGAGACCTTCGCGGTCGGCTCGGTGACGGGCCCTCGGTCTTCGCCGATCTCCTTCCGGATCTATGTCTCGCCGACTTCGGGCCCTCACGCGCCCGGCTGCCACCGTTGAGGTTGAGGCTCACGGGGGGAGGGCGCGACGCGGGACTGCTCGCGCTCAGCTCCCATGGTCGTGCAGGCACGTCTGGCACGTCTTGGAGAAAGGGCTCGAGGCGACGAACTGCGAGCAGTCGCACCCCATCACGAAGCAGGAGTGCACGTTGTCGTAGCGCCCGCCGAAGGGGTGGGGCGCGAACGTCTGCATCGAGACCTTGCCCACGCTGGTGGTCGGCGTGGGGAATGACGACCCTCCGTAGCCGATGAACAGCGGTTGGGGGATGGGGTCCTTCTTCAGCGGCTTCCGCCCTTGGCTTCGCGGGCTGGGCCACGCCAGGAGCTTCACCTGGGGTGCGTCGCTCTGGCCCGGGTCGGGCAGACGCACCGCCACGCGGAAGTACAGGGCTCTCGTCTCCCAGTGCTCCGGTGACTGGAAGTCCCAGAACAGGTCGCTGACCGTCGCGACGGTGGGGTGGACCGAGGAGCCCTGATAGGCCCCGAGGCTCTTGTAGTTCTGGATGTGCATCACGGCCTTGGAGCAGCGGTCCATCACGAACATCCACTGCTCCTCCTCCGCGTGCTCCAGCGACGTCTGGAACTTCGCGGTGCTGGCCTTCACCTCGAAGAAGGCCCAGCGGGGGCTCGTGGGCGTGTGCTTGAGCTTCGCCGTGAGGTCCACGCCGTTGCCGGTGTTGTTCTGCACCGGCCCCCGGATGTCGAACCCGAGGTGCTGCAGGAACTGCATCGCGATGCGCTCACCCGTGTCGCCAATCCAGGCGCTGTCCATGTAGGTGATGCTGTCGCACTGGGCCAACAGCGTCATCGGCACGCCGCCGGTGCCACCCGTCTCGCCCCAGGCGTAGCGGACCGCCGTGATGGGCGCGCCCTGGAGGTACTCGGTGGTCCCGAACCGGGGCATCGATACGCGGATGAGGTGCAGCTCGAACTCGGCGCCCTGGTTCATCGCCGCCTCGACCGTGCCCGCGCCCTCGAGCGCGTCGTCGCCGTACTCGCCATTCAGCGCCCGCTTGATGCGGTCATTGACGAACTTCTCGGCGTTCTTCTGCGCCTTGGAGCACTGCGCGTCGTTGACCTTCACCTCGATGCAGTGGATGACCCGGCCACGCTGCGTCACCTTCTGCGTGCGAGTCCGGCTCGGGAAGCGCGAGGTGCTGACCGGCACGGTCGAGGGCCCGACCATGCAGTTCCTCAGCAGGTCGTACTCGTCGTTGCCGTTCGTGATGAACACCAGGTCGATGCCGTTGTTCCGACTCACGCAGATGGAGTCGAGGTTCGTCTCTGCCTTGATGTAGTTGCGGAAGAGGATCTCCGCGTGGACGCCTCCGTGGTACTGGGGCACGTCCAGATTGACCTGACTCACGGTGATGGCCTGGTTGCTCGCCAGCCCCTCGTAGTGCTTCCGCGCGTAGCAGTCCGCGCAGGTCGTCTGGGAGGTGCAGGACCAGAACAGCCGACCGCAGTCCGTCGTCGAGCAGGCCTTGATGTCGGAAGGCTTCTTCATCGCGCAGGAGCCGCAGATGAACTGGTTGAAATCCGAGCTGCTGAACCAGTCGCTCCCCGTCCCGTACTTGTCCAGCTCCAACGGCGTCGTGCAGACCGTGCACTTCTTGCGGTCATCCCGGAAGACGAAGCCCTGGGTGAACGTGATCCGCGGCGCCTCCAACCGCTCGCGCCGCTTCTCCATGTACTCGATGACCGTCGATGCGACGTCGTTGCCGAAGGACTTGAAGCGCAGCGCGCTGATCGCCTGGTCGAGCATCCAGACTTCCGTGCAGGTGTCGATCGCCAGCGCGAGCGCGTTCTTCTGCGAGGTGTCGTCGGTCTCGTAGGTGATGCCATTGAAGGTGATTTGCATGGGGGCGGCTCACGCCAGGCGAATGAGGCACGGAGCGAGTGCCCGTGTGTCCATCGCCGCCCCTCCGAGCAAGGGCCATACCAGCCCCGCGTTGGCGGGCTCCCGGGGCGTCACTCGCCGCGCGCTGCGTTCCATGGGGACGCAATGCGCGTCACGCCGTGACGCTCGTGCCGACATGCTCCTCTCGCGCGAGGTGCTCCATCCGCCGGTCCCTGCACGGCCGGCTGCAAGAGGTGGACGATTTCAGCGCGGAAGGTGCTCAAGGTCTTCCTCCCACCGGGATAGGTTCGCGGGCAGCGGCTTCCGGAGGCACAAGGGTGGGTCGCCGCACTGGACGGCCGTCGTCCCACCTTCCCGGTATATATTTGGCGCGTGCCGTTCCGGGAATCCCAACACCACACACCACGGTCCCCGCGGTGCGACGCGTGAAGCGGGCCTCCGGAAGAGCGGGGCTCGTCGCGGCGCTGCTCGTGAGCGGGGTCCTGCATGCGCTGCTCCTCGTGTGGGGCAGGTCCCGGAGTCCAGGCCCGGTCTGGAAGGTCGCCGACTCGCGGGCCGTGGAGTTCGACATCGTCGAGCGTCAGGCGCCGCCCACCCCGCCTCCCGTCCCCCCTGCAC
>NZ_SRLW01000420.1:0-6731 GCF_006518215.1 Myxococcus sp. AB025B | reverse complement strand
CCCCTCCTCCTCCCACACGGGCGTGGCGCTCATCTCCAGCGTCACCTCGCCGCCGCCGGGGCGCTCCACCACCATCATCACCCCGCGCACCGGGCCCTGCTCCTTCAGCGCGCGCACGAAGGGCATGTCCGCGACCTTGAAGGGCTCGCCCGAGGCGTGCCGCGCGTTCACCTGCGTCAGCACCGGCGCCAGCGTGTTCACCGCGCGGCCCCCCACCACCGCGCGCATCGGCACGCCCATCAGCCGGCTCACCGGAGGCGTGGCGAAGGACACCGTGCCGTCCACCTCCGCCAGGAGGATGCCCACGTCCACGTGGTTGAGCACCGACTCCATCACCGCCGCTTCCCGGAAGCGCACCTCCTCCGTCTTCAGGATGCGCGCGTACGACGCCTGCGCCGCCGCGTCCCCCTCCCACACCAGCTCCGCGATGAGGCCCGCCACCTCGGGCTCAATCAACCCACCGTGGTGGCGCGCGTAGACGTGCAGCAGCACCTCCTCCAGCGACTTGAACTCGCGCGTGAGGTCCTCGGACTCGAAGTTCTGCGTGTACCGGTCCGCGCCGTGCGAGCGCGCCACCTCCGGCCACAGCCGCACCGCGTCCTCGCCCCGGTCCTTGAGCAGCCGCGCCATCTCCCCCACCAGTCGCCGCAGGGGAGCGCGCAAGTCGCGGCCCGGAATCTCCACCTCGTACACCTCCGCGCGCAGACGCTTCGCCCACAGGCGCGTCACACGCTCCTGCTCTCCCTGGAGCAGCTCCGACAAGGCTTCGATGGGGTCGAGACGGGCCACGTTGAAAAGCCAAGGTGTGCATGGCCGCCCGCCATGGCCACCCAGGCGCCCGCCCGCCTGCCCGTTCCCGACGCCGTCCAGACACGCCCGGTCGGCTGCCCCGCGAAGGTCCGACCGTGGTGCTCGCCCCCGGGCGTCCGGGCGAGCCGTTGCACCCGCTGGCGCGTCAGCCCACCTTCCAGGAACGGATGCCCCTCAACGAGCCCATCAAGAACGACCTCCTGGAGTCGCCATGGCTGTCGCAGCAGGCCATGGCGCAGCTCTTCCGGGGCGAGCTGAGCCGCTCCGACACCTGGCGCACGCGCCTGGACACCACCACCAACTGGGCGCTGACGACGACGGCCGCCGTCATCTCGCTGGGCTTCGCCACGCCGCAGAGCTCCCACGTCACCTTCCTCGTCGGCATCTGGATGGTGGTGTCCTTCCTGCTCGTCGAGGCCCGGCGCTACCGCTATTACGACTTGTGGAACCGGCGGGTGCGCCTGCTGGAGGACGGCTGGTGGGCCCCCATGCTGCGCCGCGAGCCGGTGGACCCGGACGCCCTGCGCGAGCTGGCGGTGGAGATGTCCCGGCCGCAAATCCAGCTGTCGCTGATGTCCGCCATCTCCACGCGGCTCAACCGCACCTACGGTCCCATCCTGCTGGTCCTGATGATGACCTGGTTCTTCAAGGTCTACAGCCACCCGAAGCCGCCCGAGGACTTCGGCGAGTTCGTCGCCCGCGCCCACGTGGCGTGGATACCGGGGTTCATGGTCATGACGGTGCTGGCGCTCATCACCATCGGCGCCGCCTACCTGTTCATCTCCTCGTTCTTCATCCGGGCGCCCCTGGGCGAGCTGCGCACCCGGCCCCGGGGACGACGCGCCGCGCTGTGGGAGTCCTTCTACCGGCCCTACGCCATCCGCCGCAGGCACCGGCCGACCCGCAGGGCCCCCCGTCGCCCGGACGCGGCGTCCGAGCACTGAGGCCCCGGCCCTCGCTCGCAGGCCGGGTGGCCCCGAAGGGTTCGGCATGCTCATGGCCCCCATGTGCCGGCCTGTCCGGCTGGAAGTTTTCGTTCTTCCGGGAGCAGGGGATTTGTGCTGTGAATCCGCACCCATGGCGAACACGCGCACTGTTACGGTCCTCAATGGCGACGGCATCGGCCCCGAGGTGATGGCGGCCACCATTCGCGTCCTCGAGGCGCTCAAGGTTCCCCTCGAGTTCGAGTACAAGGACGCGGGCACGGAGGTGGTGGCCAAGTACGGCACCAACCTGCCCCACGAGTCGGTGGAGGCGGTGCTGCGCAGCGGCGTGGCGCTCAAGGGCCCCACGGGCACGGTGGTGGGCGGCGGACTTCCCTCCGCGAACGTCGGCCTGCGCAAGCGGCTGGACCTGTACTCGTCGCTGCGGCCCGTCAAGAGCGTGCCGAACGTGAAGACGCGCTACGAGAACGTGGACCTGGTGGTGGTGCGCGAGAACACGGAGAGCCTCTACTCGGGCCTGGAGCACATCATCGTCCCGGGCGTCGTCGAGGCGCTGAAGATCATCACCGAGAAGGCCTCCACGCGCATCGCGAGGTTCGCGTTCGAGTACGCGCGCAAGCACGGCCGCAAGAAGGTGACGGCCGTCCACAAGGCCAACATCATGAAGCTGTCGGACGGCCTGTTCCTGGACTGCTGCCGCAAGGTGGGCCGTGAGTTCCCGGAGATTCACTACGAGGAAGTCATCATCGACAACCTCTGCATGCAGCTGGTGAAGGACCCGACGCGCTTCGACGTGCTGGTGCTGGAGAACCTGTACGGCGACATCGTGAGTGATTTGTGCGCGGGTCTGGTGGGCGGCCTGGGCGTGGTGCCCGGCGCGAACATCGGCGAGCGCACGGCGGTCTTCGAGGCGGTGCACGGCACGGCCCCGGACATCGCGGGCAAGGGCATCGCGAACCCCACGGCGCTGATGATGTCCGCCGTGATGATGCTGGACTACCTGGACCTGCGCGACGAGGCCCGCCGGATGGAGAACGCCATCCACAAGGTCTACACCGAGGCCAAGGTCCGCACGGGTGATTTGGGCGGCGGCGCCACCACGCGCGAGTTCACCGACGCCATCATCGCCGCGCTGTAGTCGTCACGAAGCCGTGACACCCCGAGCCCGGGCCGCCTGTCGAAGGCGCCCGGGCTTCTTCGTGGACAGGGGACGACGTCCACCGAGCCGCGAAGGGAAGGGCCCGCCTCGTCAGCCCACCGTCACCTTGCGCACGCCGCGCGCCTCGAGCAGCGCGGGGAGCCGCTCGCGCTGGTCGCCCTGGAGCACCAGCGTGTCGTCCTCCACCACGCCGCCGCAGCCCAGCGAGTTCTTCAGCGCCTTGAGCCACACCTCGCGCTGGGGCGCGGGCAGCTCCAGGTGCTCCACCACGGTGACCTCCTTCCCACCGCGGCCCTTGCGCTCCATGCGCACCACCGCGCGCGCCGGGCCCTTCGGCTCGGACTTGCTCGGGGGCGCGGCCACGGGCGCCACCGTCCCCACCGGCAGCTCCTCCCGCTTCGCCGCCAGCGCGGCGAAGGGGTTGTGGAACGGAGCCGGGGGCGCGGCGGGCGCGTCCTTTTTGTCACGCTTGCCCATGGCGTCCGGGACTCAGTGGTTGTGGCCCGCGTGGTCGTCCATCGGCATGGCGCGCGGCGGCGGCAGCACGTCGAACGCGGGCGCGCTCGGGTTGCCCTCCGCCATCACCAGCGCGTACAGGAACGGCGCGGACGGCAGCGCCTGACGGCCGTTCACCACCACCAGCGGCGTGCCGGTGAAGTGGTAGCGCAGCGCGTACGACGTGTCCTCCTGCAGCTTCGCCGCCGTGTCCGCGCTCGCCAGGCACGACTCCAGCTGAGAGCGGGACATCGAACCGGACGAGGCGATCTCCATCACCCGCTCCGTGTCCAGCATCGCCTGCGCCGCGAAGAGCTTCTCGCGCAGCTCCCAGAAGTCCGACGCGCCCTCCAGGCAGATCTGCGCCTTCGCCGCCACGCACCGCACCGTGGGGGCGTCCGGCCCGCGCCGCTGCATCGCCGGGTTGCACGCGCCATCCAGCGGGAACTGCCGCGCCTCCAGGGACAGCTTGCCCTCCGGCACGCGCTTCTTGAGCACCGCCAGCTCCTCCACCAACGACTTGCAGTGGGGGCACTTGCTGTCGGTCCACTCGACGATCTTCACCGGCGCGGTGGCCGGGCCATACAGGCGCCGCGCCGGCGCCGCGGCGGGCTTCGGCGTGTCCCGGCGGTACATCGCCAGCGCGTTGGAGATGAACTGCTGCTGGTCCATCGGCAGCCCCTTCAGGTACGCCTCCAGCGACGCGGGCGAGCTGTTCGCGCTCGCCGCCCCCGTCGTGGCGTTCGCCGTCGTCTCCGTGGGCGCGGGCGGAAGCAGCGCCCCCGCCTTGGGCGCGGGCGTCGACAGCGAGCGACCCGGCAGGGCCACCGCCACGAACACCAGCACCGTGGCGCCCACCGTCCAGCCCAGCGCCGGGCCCCACTCGCCCGCCACGCTCGGCAGGCCCTTGAAGGCCACGCCCGCGATGAGCGCCACCAGCGCGTACGTGCCCAGGCACGTGGGGCACACCACGCCCGTCTGGTAGCTGGCGAAGGCGAACACGAACACCGACGCCACACCCGCCAGCGCCGTCAGCTTCAGCCCCTGCGACGCCGGGGCCACCGACTTGCCCGAGCGCTCGCGCGCCAGGAACACCGCCGACAGCGCCACCACCGTCAGCCCCCACACCAGCCCCAGGCCGGCGACGGGGATACCGAACAGCTCATGCAACCGGGTGGCGAAAGGCGAGTTCCACACCGTCTCGCAGTTCACCGTGTCGGACACGCCGCACACGGTGGCGCCGCCGGCGCGCAGCGTGAGCAGCTGGCTCCACTGGAAGATGGACAGGGCGCTCGCGGCCACGCCCAGCACCAGCAGCGCCACGGCGGCCTTCGAGGAGGACTTCGAACTCATGCATGCTCCGGGGGCGGGGTCATCAGGACGAGCAGTCGGGCGGGAGCGGGGCCTTCGTTGGTGACCCCATGCTCGGCGCCCGCGGGGGCGAACGCGGCCGCGCCCACGGTGTGGACCTCCTCCTCGGCACCCACGCGGAAGCGGCAGGTGCCCTCGAGGACGACGTAGACCTTGTCGGAGGTCACATGGTGGTGCGGCTTCTGGGCCTGCCCGGGCGCCAGGCAGTAGACATCCAGGAAGAAGCGCTCGGATTGAAAGACGTTGTGCTTCCGGAGCTTCTCCGGGGAGAAGTCCTGGAAGGACGACAGGTGCTTCACATCCATCGTGGCATTCGCTCCTTCGCCTCTATATAGCGACGGACATGGAACCGCTGTCGCTGCATTTTCTTCACGAAGAAGCGCGGGGCCGCTTCCTCGAGGTGGGCGGCCGGGAGGTCGTGGCCGACTACGGGAACGCCGAGGACGCCTACCAGGCCGCCCGTGAGGCCGTGGCCCTGCACGATGCCTCCTATCGTGAGGTCCTCCGAATCACCGGGGAGGACCGGGTCACCTTCCTACATGGAATGGTGACACAGGAGGTGAACAACCTCCCCGTCGGGACCGCAGCCTACGCCGCCCTGGTGAACGTGAAGGGGGCCATGGTGGCGGACGCCCGCATCCTCAAGCGGGAAGCGGACCTGCTCGTGGACGTGGAGCCCGGCACCGGCGCCAAGGTCCGGGAGTTCCTGGAGAAATACCTCATCTCCGAGGACGCCGAGCTGCATGAGGCCACGGCCGACCACGGGCTCCTGCGGCTGCTCGGGCCCCGGACGGGTGCGCTCCTCACGGCCGTACTGGGCACCGACTTCGCCCCGCTGCCCCACCACGCCACCCGCCCGGGGACGCTGGCCGGGCAGGGCGTCCTGCTGGTGGGCAACACCCGGCTGGAGCCGCACGGGGTGGACGTGTGGGTGCCGCGCGCGGGCCTGGAGGCGGTGTGGCGGGCCCTGAGCCAGGCGGGCGCCGACCTGGGCCTCAAGCCCCTGGGCTTCGAGACGCTGGAGCTCTTGAGGGTGGAGGCCGGGGTGCCCCGCTACGGGCAGGACATGGTGGACACCACCATCCCCCTGGAGGCGGACCTGGGCCCGAGCGCCATCTCGTACAACAAGGGGTGCTACATCGGGCAGGAGGTCATCGCCCGGGCCACCTTCCGCGGGCACATGAACCGCAAGCTGACGGGGCTCTTTCTGGGCGACGTGGAGGCGGCGCCGGGCACGGAGCTGCGCCGGGGTGAGAAGAAGGTGGGCTGGCTCACCAGCGTGGTGCGCTCGCCGGCGCAGGGTGGACAGCGGGTGGCCCTGGGGTACGTGCACCGCGACTCGCTGGAGCCCGGCACCGAGCTGACCCTGGCTCAGGGCCCCGAGACGGTGAAGGTGGCCGCCCTGCCATTCAAGGGGTGAGCACGACAATCCTGTCAGTCGGGCCACGGCTCGCTGACGGGGGTGTCGCGGGCCTCGCGGTGTGTCTGCCCGTGGGGCCCGGACTTACGGGCTGTTGAATATGGAACGGGGCTTGCTGTTGGCGCCCCCGCCCATGAAGCCCTCCTCGCTGACCTGGTTGTCCTTCCTCTCTGGCGCCACGGTGATGGCGTCGGAGATGGCGGCCTCGCGACTGGTGGCGCCCTACTTCGGGAGCAGCACCCCGGTGTGGGCGGCGCTCATCTCCCTGGTGCTGGGCGGGCTGGCGCTGGGGGCGCACCTGGGCGGCAGGGTGGCGGACCGGGCCGCGAGGCTGGAGCCGCTCCGGGTGGCGCTCGGCGTGGCGGCGCTGCTGCTCACGGCGCTGCCCTTCCTCGCGAGGGTGCTGCTGCCAGGGGCCACGACGGCGGTGATGACGGGCAGGCCGATGGAGGCCATGGGGCGGGTGGCGCTGGTGGTGCTGGTGGCGATTCCGCCGCTGCTCGCGCTGGGCGCGGTGGGGCCGTTCCTGGTG
>NZ_SRLW01000041.1:0-44410 GCF_006518215.1 Myxococcus sp. AB025B | reverse complement strand
CCTCGAGCAAGCCTCTGCCGCCGCCTCCGCCCCCCCGGGCCGAGCCGCGTCCGACGCCGCCGCCCGTGGAGCAGACGACTTCTGCCGAGCCGCCAACGCCCTTCTCGGTGGGTGCTGGCGCCAAGAAGAAGGTCGTGGTGAAGAAGAAGACCCGCTAGAGCACACAGCCCGCGCCGCCGGAGTCGGTGGCGCGGGAGTGGGCAGACCAGGGGTGCCACCATGGACGCCGAGCACAGGGTTGACGGAGAGGAAGGGATGCCGGGTTCTCCGGAGGGTGGCTCGTCGTCCGCGCCCGAGGCGATGTCGGCGCGGGGCGATGGCGCCAGCCAGGACGGCGCGCCGTCAGAGTCGTCGCGTATAGAGGGAGCCGTCGGGGAGTCCGCCCCGGTCGATTCCCCCGCGCCCGAAGCGGGTGCGTCGGCGCCGGAAGGCGGTTCACCGGAGTCCCAGGCAATCGCCGCCGAAGGCGCGCCCAGCACGGGCGAGCCCGAGCGGAGCATGGAGTCGTCGGTGGGTTCGTCGGAAGAGTCCCAGGAGAAGTCCCCGTCGGAGTCCACGCCGGAGGCTGCGAGCAGCGAGTCCGCGGTGTCGTCGGAGGCAGCGGCCTCCGAGGTCGCTCCCCGCCAGGAGTCCGAGGTGGTGGCGTCCACCGCTGGGGCGCCAGGCCAGGAGTCCGAGGCGTCGTCCTCCGATGGGGCGCCGGGCCAGGAGTCCGCGGAGGCGTCGTCCGGCGGGGCGCCAGGCCAGGAGTCCGAGGCGGCGGCGTCCTCTGTCGGCTCCCCGAGCGGGGCCGAGGCGTCCGGAGCGGACGAGGACGGGGAGTCCGAGCTGCTCGCCGCGCCCGAGGAGCGACTCGCCGGGCGGGTGGTGACGGTGTTGATGCCGCTGGAGCGCCTGGAGGACGAGTCGGCGTACCGGCTGCGGCCCGAGGGTGACGTGTCCGGTCTGGCCACGGACATCGCGCGGCTGGGGCAGCTGTTCCCCGTCGACGTGCGTCCCCGGGGCAACGACCGCTACCAACTGGTGTGCGGGTTCCGTCGCGTGGCGGCGCTGCGCTTCCTCAAGCGCGACGCGGTGCAGGCGCGCGTGCACACGGACCTGTCGGACGAGGACGCGCTCCTCATGTCGCTGGCGGAGGCCATCCATGCCACGCCGGTGGAGCCGGAGGTCCTCGAGGCCAAGCGCGACCAGCTGGAGTCCGAGGGCCGGTTGAGCGCGGCCGTGGCGGACATGCTCGCCAAGGCGCTCGCCACGGACGAGTCGCTGGCGCCCGAAGGGGTCGAGGAGGAGATCGACGCCGACGAGCTGGCCTCGGACGTGTCGCAGCGGCTGGGCGCCATCAACCAGGACCTCTCGCTGCTGGCGGACGTGTTCGCCTCGCTGGACGAGTCACGCCGGGCGGAGCTGTTGATGCAGTTGCGGTACTCGTCGGAGCTGGTGGCGTACCTGGAGGGCCTGTCGTGATGGTGGATGCTCTCGCCCGAGACCGGGCCCGGCTGCTGGAGCTGCTCACCCAGCGCTCCTTCGAGCGTCGCCGCGTCGTGCTCTCGTCCGGCAAGGAGTCGGACTTCTACATCGACTGCAAGCGCACGGCGCTGCTGGCCGAGGGGCACTTCCTCATCGGTCGGCTGTTCCTGGACGCCATCCGCCGCGAGGCCCCGGAGGCGGTGGGCGTGGGCGGGCTGACGCTCGGCGCGGATCCGCTCGCCTCGGCGGTGAGCCTCACCGGCTACCTCTCCAGCTACCCGCTGTCCGCGTTCATCGTCCGCAAGGAGCCCAAGGGCCACGGCACCGGCCAGTGGATCGAAGGCCTGAGCGGGCTGGGCACGGGCGCGAAGGTGGCCATCGTCGAGGACGTGGTGACGACGGGTGGCTCCACGCTGAAGGCCATCGAGCGGGCCCAGGCGGAGGGGCTGACGGTGCTCGGGGCGTTCGCCCTGGTCGACCGGTTGGAGGGAGGGCGCGAGGCGGTGGAGGCCGCGGGCCACCGACTCACCACGCTCTTCACCCGCAAGGACTTCATCCCTTGAAGAAGCTGCTCGCGACGGGAGCGCTGCTGGGAGCGCTGGCCGGCTGTTCCTCCCTGCCTCCCATCGCCGTGGGCGAGCAGGCCCCCACGCTGAAGGACGAGAACGCGGAGTCGCGTTACCGGGCGTTGCTCGCGAAGTACACGGGCCACCAGGAGATCTACGACGGCTTCGACACGCGCCTGTTCGCGGGGGCGACGCTGCAGACGTGGACCTTCCGCGAGGCGCGCGTGAAGCGGCAGGCGGCCTTCCAGGTGCTGCCCGAGGCGAAGGTGGCGGAGCTGCTCGCCGAGGAGCGCGCCGAGTCGTCCCAGGTGCACGAGTTCTTCCTGGGCGTGCACGTCAACGACTACCGCTACCTCGACTTCGACTTCCGTCGCTCCATCTGGCGCCTGGCGCTGGTGACGCCCGCGGGTGAGGTGACGCCCGTGCGCATCCGCCGCCTGGGCCGCGCGGACTTGGAGATGCGCGCCTACTACCCGTACACCAACGTCTTCTGGGTGGGGTACGAGGTGCAGTTCCCCACCGTGATGGCCAGCGGTCAGCCGGTGATTCCGCCGGGCACCGAGCACGTGACGTTCCGGCTGGCCTCGTCGCTGGGGCAGGCGGAGATGAAGGTCTCCGCGCAGTAGCAGGACAGCTCGCGCCTCAGGTCTGTTCGGGGCGCTTGAGCCACTTCTCGGTGACGGTGAGCGTGGGGCCGGCCCGCAGCCGCTCCAGCAGCGCGGCCGGCGAGGCCTCCACCGCGAAGGGCAGGGCCTGGGATTCGGGGACGAAGCCCTCGGTGGCCAGGTGCCTGGACAGCGCCACCAGCGGCTGGAAGAAGCCTCGCGTGTCGAGCAGACCCATGGGCTTCTGGTGCAGGCCCAGCTGCGCCCACGTCACGATTTCGAAGAGCTCGTCCAGGGTGCCGAAGCCGCCGGGCAGGGCGACGAAGGCGTCCGCGCGCGTGGCCATCAGGGCCTTGCGCTCGTGCATGGAGTCCACGCGGATGAGCTCGGTGAGGCCCAGGTGGGCAATCTCCCGCGCGCCCATGAAGTGGGGCAGCACGCCCACCACCTGTCCGCCCGCGGCGAGGGTGGCGGCGGCGACGGTGCCCATGAGGCCCACGCTCGCGCCGCCGTAGACGAGCGTCATCCCCCGGCGGCCCAGCTCCGTTCCCAGCTCGCGCGCGGCCTCGGTGTACTCGGGGCGGGTGCCCGGCCTGGAGCCGCAGAAGACGCAGACGCTGCGCACGGACATGTCAGAAGGCTCCGCGCCGCTCGGGGTGCGCCGCGTAGAGCGCCACCAGGGCCGAGAGGAACAGGATGATGGGCAGCGCGAGCGCGTACACCTGCCGACCCTGCCGGAGGGCGATGCCGCACGGCAGGCCGAAGAGGAAGCCGCCCAGGTGGCCCGACCAGCTCACGAAGGGCAACAGGCTGAGCACCGCCACCTGCACCAGCCAGATGCCCAGCTCCCGGCGCCCCTGCCGCGTGGCGATGGGCAGCATGGCGCCCGCCCAGCCCAGAATCATCCCGGACGCGCCCACCATGGGCGTGTCGAAGTTGAACAGCAGCGAGAACACGGACGAGCCCAGCGCCGTCACGAGCGACAGGCCGAGGAAGCGCAGCGAGCCGATGCCGCGCTCCAGCGTGAAGCCCAGCGTCACGACGACGGACATGTTGAAGACGAGGTGGAGGATGCCGCCGTGCTCCAGCGCGCACGCGAGCAGCCGCCAGTACTGGCCCTCCTGCACCGCGGGGCCGTACAGCGCGCCCAGCGGGAGCTGCCGCGCGGTGAAGGACGGCAGCTGTCCGGCTTCCTCCAGGAGGAAGACCGCCACGCACAGGCCGATGATGGCGTAGCAGACCCACGGGCGCGGCTGCGGGGCCTGGGGCGGGGGAGGCGTGCCGAACGGATGGCCTCCGCCGCGAGAGTCAGGCCCGCCACCTGGCGCGTCGAGGATGTGTCGCGGTCCGGAGGACATGTCCCTCACAGCTCCCGGGAAAGGGTGGTGTCTCGCAGCCAGTGGTGGTCATCGGGATGCGGATAGTCGAGGGTGAAGTGCAGTCCCCGACTCTCCTTGCGACGGCTGGCGCAGTCGACGATGAGCAGGGCCACATCGGCGATGTTGCGCAGCTCGATGACGTCCCGGGTCACCTCGAAGCGCCAGTAGTAATCACGAATCTCCTCGCGCAACAGCTCCAGCCGGCGTCGCGCGCGCATCAGCCGCTTGTCCGTCCGGACGATGCCCACGTAGTTCCACATGAGCCGGCGGATCTCGTCCCAGTTGTGGCTGACGACGACGCTCTCGTCGGACTCCACCGCGCTGCCCGGGTCCCACTCCGGCGGGTCCTCGCGCGGGGTGGGCAGCGACGCCAGCTCCTCCGCCGCGACCTTCACGGCGCGCTGTCCGAACACGAGCCCCTCCAGCAGCGAGTTGGACGCGAGCCGGTTGGCGCCATGCAGTCCCGTGCAGGACACCTCGCCGATGGCGTACAGACCGGGCACCGACGTGCGCCCGTGCAGGTCCGTGACCACGCCGCCGCACTGGTAGTGGGCCGCGGGGACGACGGGGATGGGCTGCACGGCCATGTCGATGTTGAACGCCTTGCAGGTGGCGTAGATGTTGGGGAAGCGCTCGGTGAGGAACGCCCGGCCCATGTGCGTCATGTCCAGGTAGACACACTCGTCGCCGGTGCGCTTCATCTCCGCGTCGATGGCGCGCGCCACCACGTCGCGCGGGGCGAGCGCGCCCAGCGGGTGGTAGCGCTCCATGAACGTCTGCCCGCCCTTGAGTCGCAGCTTGCCGCCCTCGCCGCGCAGGGCCTCGCTGATGAGGAAGCTCTTGGCCTCCGGGTGGAAGAGGCAGGTGGGGTGGAACTGGTAGAACTCCATGTTCGCCACCTGCGCGCCCGCGCGGTACGCCATGGCGACGCCGTCCCCCGTGGCCACGTCCGGGTTGGACGTGTACAGGTACACCTTGCCCGCGCCGCCGGTGGCCAGCACCGTCACCTTCGCGAGGAACCGCTCGATGCCGCCATTCTCCAGGAGCGCGTACGCGCCCAGACAGCGGCTGCCGCCGGGCCTGGGCTGGCGCCGGTCCAGGATGAGGTCGATGGCGGCCGTGTTGGCGAAGAAGGTGATGTTGGGCGTCTCGTCGCACTTCGCGAGCAGCGCGCGCTGCACCTCGCGCCCGGTGATGTCACCCGAGTGGATGATGCGCCGCGCGGAGTGGCCGCCCTCGCGCGTCAGGTCGAACTCGCCGGAGGTCTGCCGGTTGAACTCCGCGCCCAGCGTGACGAGCTCCCGCACGCGCTCGGGGCCCTCGCGCACGGTGACCTCCACCGCGTCCCGGTGGCACAGGCCCGCGCCCGCGACGAGGGTGTCCTCGATGTGGGCGTCGAAGGAGTCGGTGGGGGCCAGCACGCTGGCGATGCCACCCTGGGCGTAGGCCGTGTTGCTCTCGCCTCGCTCGCGCTTGGTCAGCACCGCCACGGTGCCATGCCGGGCCGCCTGGAGGGCGAACGAGAGGCCCGCCACGCCGCCTCCCAGGACGAGAAAGTCGAACCGATGGGGCATGGCCAACAGCCTTAACGACTGTAAGTGCTGGAAACAAGGCGTTTTCTTGAGGACTTTCCGGCGTGTGTCTAAGGTTCGAGGGCCGATATGCGAGCCATTCCCGCGCTCATGCTCTGTGCCGTGCTGGGCCTCCCGTCCTGGGCGGGTGCGTCCGAGTCCATCTACCGGTACGTGGAGAAGGACGGGACCATCGTCTACACGAACGTGCCGCCGACGGGCTCCAAGCGCGCGAAGAAGATGAAGGGGGCGTTCACCCAGGCGCCGGCGAAGAGCCGGCCGGTGGTGGGGCGCTCCCGTACGCCGCCGGACCTGGACCCGCACATCGCGGCGGCGGCGGTGCGCTACCGCATCCCGACGGCGCTCGTGCGCGCCATCATGCACGCGGAGAGCAACTTCAATAAGAACGCGCTGAGCCACAAGGGCGCGAGCGGACTGATGCAGTTGATGCCGGCCACGGCGTCGGACATGTACGTGAAGGACATCTTCGACGAGCGCGACAACATCGAGGGCGGGGTGCGCTATCTGCGCGTGCTCGCCAACATGTTCGACGGCGACATGGTGAAGATGATTGCCGCGTACAACGCGGGCCCGGACGCGGTGAAGCGCTACGGCGGCAAGGTGCCCCCGTACGAAGAGACGCAGGGGTACGTGCGCAAGGTGCTCCAGCTCTACTACCACTACAAGGAGCGCGAGCGACCCGCCGAGAGCGGACCCCGCGAGCTCACATCCCAGAATGACGACGCGCGTGAAGGGGCGGCCGGAGACGAGCCCCGCTGACGACGAGTTCCTCCAACAACTCCAGCGTGGTGGAGAGCTGCTGGCGGCCAACAAGGTCATCGAGGCCAGGAGCTTCCTGGAGCGTGCCCACCAGCTCCAGCCTCGCAACGAGAAGGCGCAGAACCTGCTCGGGCTGTGCTTCTTCAAGCTCGGCATGTTCGACAGGGCGGCCGAGCTCTACGAGATGCTCGTGCGCGACAACCCGGTGGACCCGACGCTGCGGGTCAACCTGGGCCTGGTGTACCTGAAGACGAACGCGCTGCAGCGCGCGGTGCGCGAGTTCGAGACGGCCACGGACCTGTCGCCCGAGCACCAGAAGGCGCAGAACTACCTGGGCCTGGCGCTCGCGCAGATGGGCGAGTACGGCCGCGCGCGTGAGCACTTCCTGCTCGCGGGCAGCGACGCGATGGCGGAGAAGATGTCCCGCGCCATCGCCGGGGAGAACTTCGCCCGCGCCACGCCCGCGCCCGTGCCGCCGCCCGCGGCGCGGGTGGAGAGTCCTTCCCCCGTGCGGGCTGGGCCCCCGGAGCCCGAGGAAGAGGAGATCCGCTTCGCCGAGGACGAGGGGCCGAGCGCGCTCGGTGGTGGTGAGTCGGAGTCCTCCGCGTCGCAGTCCCCCGAGGATGCGGGGAGTCCGTTCGCGGCCGCTGGCACTGTCGGCACGTCGGGGGGGGCGCTCTCCGCGTCGGGGTCGTCCGGAGCGGCTGGCGCGCCGGGAATGTCGGTGGCCGGTGGCGCGCTCTCCTCCTCGGGAGTATCCGGAGCGGGTGGCGCCTCGGGAGCGTTCGCAGCGGGTGGCTCTCCGGGGAGTTCAGGCCCGTCCGGGGTCGGTAGCTCGCTGGGTGCGTCCTCGGCGGGTGGTGTGCCGGGTGCGACTGGCGCGGTCGGTTCTTCGGGAGCGTCCGCCTCGGTCGGAGCCGTCACCGCTTCGGGCGCGTCGAACGTGGCGAGCCAGGGTGCCGCGGTGGGTTCGCCGCCCATCCACGGGGCGTCGGCCTCGGCGGGCGCGTCCCTCCAGACGGGCTCGAGCACGTCCTCCGCGGCGGGTTCCTCCGCCACGGCGGGCACGGGCTCCACCTCGGACGAGACCTCCGCCGCGACCTCCTCGGTGCCGCTGTCCCGGCTGCAGCTCACCAAGGTCGCCGCGCGGCCCGCTCCGACGCGTGAGGCGACCTCCTCCGCGCCGCTCCTGGCGGTGCTGGCGCCCTCGCTGGCCCTGGAGTCGGAGCGGGGGAGTGGCCCCTTCGCCCTCGGTGAGGGCCGCTTCCGCATCGCCGTGGAGACGGAGCTGCTCACCCGGCTGGACGGCCTGGTGGCGCTCGAGGGGCAGCTCGCGTTCCAGCCGGAGATGAAGCGCTTCCGGGGCCGTGCGACGGACAAGCCCTTCGGTGAGGGCGCCTCGCGCATGGTGCGCGCCCGGGGCCGGGGCGTGCTCCACCTGGAGCCCTCCGAGCGCCGCACGTTCCTGGCGGTGGACCTGGGCGAGGACTCCGCCTACTTCCGCGACGAGAACGTCTTCGCCTTCGAGGAGCCGGTGATGTTCGAGAATGGCCGGGTGCCCTCCGACATCGCGCCGGACCTGGACCTGGTCCACCTGCGCGGTCAGGGACAGGTGCTGCTGAGCCTGCCCGGGCCGCTGCGCTCGGTGGCGGTGCGCCTGGAGGCGCCGGTGACGGTGCCGCTGACACACCTGGTCGGGTGGCAGGGCAACCTGACGCCTCGCGTGGTGCCGCTGCTCAAGTCCGCCTCCGGCGAGTCGCTGCGCACGGCGGTGGAGCTGGGGGGCGAAGGTTTTGCCCTCATCGCCCTTGGGGTCCGCTAGAAGGCGCGCCATGGCCACCGACCGAGCGATTCGCAAACAGCGCAAGCGGGAGGAGCGGGCGCGCCGGCGCGCCGAGCGCAAGCCGAGCGTGCTGGTGCAGGAGTTCTGGAACCTGCCCAACATGCTGACGCTGGGGCGCATCTTCCTCATCCCCCCGTTCGTCTGGCTCATGTACGACGGGGACCCGCTCAGCTCCCTGTTCGCGGGGCTCGTCTTCGCCGTCGCCGCCATCACCGACGTCATCGACGGCTACCTGGCGCGCAAGTGGAACCTCATCACCGTGGTCGGCAAGTTCATGGACCCCTTGGCCGACAAGCTCATCGCCATGGCGGCCCTGGTGATGATGGTGCGGCTCGGACGCATCGCGGCGTGGGTCGTCATCGTCCTGCTCGCCCGCGAGCTCATCGTCAGCGGCCTGCGCACCATCGCCGCCAGCGAGGGCATGGTCATCGCCGCCGGCCAGGAGGGGAAGTGGAAGACCTCCCTCCAGCTCGTGGGCATCATCTCCCTGTGCGTCCACTACGTGCACCCGCTGACGCTCGGCTCGTTCAGCACGCCCGTGGACTACAACCTCGTGGGCAAGGTGCTCGTCTACCTGTCCGGCGCGTTCTCCGTCTGGAGCGCGGTCGTCTACTTCCGGGCCTTCCTCGCCATGCTCGCGAAGCGGGGAGACGAGGCGCCGATCGCGAAAAGTGTTTGACGCCGTGGGGAGGCCTCTGTATACCCCACCTCACTTCGGGCGCGGCGCTGACGCGACGCGGCTGAAGGGTGCCTGATGCGGGAATAGCTCAGCGGTAGAGCATCGCCTTGCCAAGGCGAGGGTCGAGGGTTCAAATCCCTTTTCCCGCTCCAAAAGAAGGCCCCTTGGGAAACCAGGGGGCCTTTTGTTTTCACCTGAGAAGGTGCGGGCGCCGAAGGTTGAGACGTCGTCGCGGTACGTGATGCGGGAATAGCTCAGCGGTAGAGCATCGCCTTGCCAAGGCGAGGGTCGAGGGTTCAAATCCCTTTTCCCGCTCCAGAACGAAGGCTCCCAGGGAAACCCGGGAGCCTTTTTGTTTTCTCACGCAATGACTCGCATCGCATGCGTGGCGGCCCCGCGGGGTGGGACGGCCGAGCGTGCGTCAGGGCCGGCTGGACGGAGGGGAGACGACCCTTCGCGAGAGGGCACGGGGGAATCGTGCGGGGTGTATGGCTTGCCTCGCACGCACTCGGGCCCTGCTATATGAAGGGCCCCCTCATGATTCGCCTCGTCCGAGAACTGTACCAATACCGAGGCCTGCTCCTCAGCCTTGTCCAGCGTGAGCTCAAGGCCCGCTACCGCGGCTCGTTCCTGGGCTTCCTCTGGACGTTCCTGAATCCCACGCTGCACATGTTGGTGTACGCGCTGCTCTTCACCATGGTGATGCGGCAGAACATCCCCAACTACCCGTACTTCATGTTCGTGGGGCTGCTGCCGTGGATCTGGTTCACCTCGTCGCTGACGGCGGGCGCCAGCGCCATCAGTGATCGGCGCGACCTGATGACGAAGGTGCGCTTCCCGGCCCAGGTGCTGCCGACCACGGTGGTGATGACGAACCTGAGCAACTACGTGCTGTCGCTCCCGCTGATGCTGACCCTGGGGCTCATCTACGGGCAGTACCCCACCTGGCACGTCATCGCGTTCCCGCTGGTGGTGCTCATCCAGCTCATCTTCACGCTGGCGCTCACGTACATCGTCGCGGCCATCAACGTGTCGTTCCGGGACCTGCAGCACATCGTCGGCAACGTGCTGACCATGTGGTTCTTCCTCACGCCGGTGCTGTACCAGGCGAGCAGCATCCACGACGAGGGCCTGCGCACGACCATCCTGATGGCCAACCCCATGGCCAGCTTGATGCTGTCGTACCAGGCCATCTTCTACGAGCACCGCCTGCCGGACGCGGGCCCGCTGGCCGCGCTGGCCGTCGTGTCGGTGGTGCTGCTGTGGGGCGCGTCCGTCCTCTTCGAATCCCGCCGCGAGGACTTCGCGGAATCCATCTGAGCCGTCGCCATGCAGGAACCCCTCGACGCCATAGTGCTGCGCGATGTCGTGAAGAGCTTCCGGAAGAGGACCATCCGGGGGGAGTACACGACCTTCAAGTCCGAGCTGCTGCGCTGGTTGCGCGGCAGGAACAAGCCGAAGGAGGGGGGGCTCATCACCGCCCTGCGCGGCATCAACCTGCGCATCCCCCGCGGCAAGACGGTGGCCATCATCGGCCGCAACGGCTCCGGCAAGAGCACGCTGCTCAAGCTCATCACCGGCATCTACACGCCCACCTCCGGGGTGATGGAGATCAACGGTCGCATCTCCGCGCTCCTGGACCTGGGCGCGGGCTTCCATCCGGACTTCTCCGGCCGGGAGAACATCCTCATCAACGGCATCATCCTCGGCATGTCGCGCACGGAGGTGCGCGAGCGGATGGATGACATCATCGCCTTCAGCGAGCTGGGCGAGTTCATCGACGAGCCGGTGCGCACGTACTCCAGCGGCATGTACATGCGCCTGGCGTTCGCGGTGGCCACGCACGTGGACCCGGACATCCTCATCGTCGACGAGATTCTCGCGGTGGGCGACGAGCACTTCAGCAAGAAGAGCCTCGCGAAGATGACGGAGTTCAAGAAGCGCGGGAAGACCATCGTCTTGGTGACGCACGACCTGGGCACGGTGGAGAAGTGGTGTGACGAGGTCGCGTGGATCGACGGTGGCTACATCCGCCGCGTGGGCCGCCCCTCGGACGTCGTGGCCGAGTACAAGCAGGCCATCGCCCTGGCGGAGGCGCAGTCCGCCACCTTCACGCCGCCGGCGCTGACGGAGGACGGCGGCGCGCTGCCCCAGGTCAACGTGCCCGTCGAGGACGGCCCCGTGCGCCTGTCCGGCCTGCGGCTGACGTCGCCGGGCGGCGCGGAGGTGGCGCGGCTGTCCCCCGAGGTGGCGGTGGAGGTCTGCGTGGACTTCTCCGTCCAGGGCCCGTGCGCGGACCTGGAGTTCGAGGTGTCGCTCCAGTCCCCGGAGGGCCGGGCGCTCTACGAGACGAGCACGCGCGTGGAGTCGGTGCCGCTGCCGAAGGAGCTGCCGTCCTCGGGGCGGATGCGCTTCGTGCTGGAGCGGCTGGGCCTCTTGGCGGGCACGTACGTGTGTGTGGTGTCGGCACGCACGGCGCAAGGGGTGTCCCGCGAGCGCTGCACCTTCGAGGTGAGCTCCTCGGTGGCCGAGCGCGGGGTGTTCCGTCCGGCCCACCACTGGGTGGTGGAGCCCGTCGCGGTGCAGCTCCCCCCCGCGCTCGCGGGTGGCGGCCGTCCCTGAGTCATTCGGGTTGGCGGGAGTCGTCAGGGGGCGTATCCGTGCGGCCGGCACGCGAACGAGAGAGGCGGTACGGCGGTGAAGACAGTGCTGGAGAAGCTCGCCGGTGATTCACAGGCGCCCGACGCGGCGCCGGGCGCCGGGGAGCTGGCGCGGATGGTGGCCGTGGTGCGCTCGCTGCTGGAGGCGCGCCGCCCGTGTCTGCCCGGATCCTGCGAGGACGTGACGGCGCTGGAGGGCGCGCTGCGGCTGCTCACCGAGCAGCTCTACCAGGCCCGGCCGGAGGGGGCGCACGCGCTGTCCCCGCTGCAGGAGGCCTCGCGGCTGGCGGTGCCGCACGAGTTCGCGGTGCCGGACTCGCACCGCGCCACGCTGGGCCGCGTGGTGACGGCGACCAAGCGCGCCTTCATCGAGGGCCTGCACCCGTTCCACGTCGAGTCGCTGCGTCCCCAGGCCGACTTCAACAAGGCCGTGGTGCGCGTGCTGGAGTACCTCACGGTGCACCGCGCGCTGGGCCTGCGCGAGGACGTGTCGGCCTGGGCCCGCGCGCAGCTGGCGCCCAAGGCGGACCCGACGCGCTGGCGGGTGGCGCGCTCCCACCGGGGCGGCGCGCTGGGCTCGGTGGTGGAGGCCGCCAAGCGCTCGTACCTGTCCGCGGCGGGGCCCGTGCTGGAGGGGCTGCTCAAGGGACAGTCGGCCTGGAACGCGGCCATGGTGGAGGCCGTCGTCGCGGCGGCCAGCCCCACGCCGCCCGACGAGGCCACGGGCGCCCGGTGGGTGGCGGGGCTCGTCGAGCACAATGACCCGCTGCGGCCCGAGGCCCTGCCGCGCCCGCTGCGCGCGGGGGCGCCCTTGTGGACGGAGCTGTTGCGTCGGCAGACGCGCTTCAACGAGCAGGCGGTGCTGGCGCTGGCGGGTGTGCTGGGCACGCGCACCCCCGCGCCTCGTCCCCCGGAGCTGGGTGACTACGAGGGCTGGTGCGCGAGCCGGGAGCCGGCGGACCTGGAGGCCGCGCGCGAGGCGCTCGGGACGCTGTCCTCGCGGCCCCGGGTGACGCTCGTCACGCCCGTCTACAACACGCCCGAGTCCTTCTTCCGCGAGTGCGCGGACAGCGTGCGGGCGCAGCTCTACACGGAGTGGGAGTGGGTGCTCGTCGACGACGCGAGCACCGCGCCGCACGTCGCGGGGATGCTGCGCGAGGCGGCGGCGGGGGACGCGCGCATCCGCGTGGTGACGTTGGGGCAGAACGGCGGCATCGCTCGGGCGACGAACGCGGGCCTGGCGGTGGCGACGGGCGACTGGGTGGGCTTCCTGGACCACGACGACACGCTGGCGCCGCACGCGCTGGCGCGGATGGTGCTCGCGGCGGAGGCGGAGCCCTCGCTCGAGGTCCTCTACAGCGACGAGGACCGGCTGGACTCCGAGGGCCGGCGCACGGCGCCGTTCTTCAAGCCGGACTGGTCTCCGGACCTGCTGCGCTCGGTGAACTACGTCTGCCACTTCCTCTTCGCGCGGCGGCGGTTGATCGAGGCGGTGGGGGGCGTGCGCGAGGGCTTCGACGGCTCGCAGGACTTCGACCTGATGCTGCGGCTGAGCGAGGCGGCGCGCGGCATCGGCCATGTGCCCCAGCTCCTGTATCACTGGCGCGCCAACCCGGCGTCCTTCTCCAGCCAGGCGGAGGGGCTTTCGAAGGCGACGGACGCGGGCGAGCGCGCGCTGCGCGAGCACCTGGCGCGCAAGGGCGAGGCGGCCGAGGTGTCCAGCCCCGCGCCCACGCAGTACCGGGTGCGCTATCCGGTGAAGGGCACGCCGAAGGTGTCCATCATCGTCCCGTTCAAGGACCGGCCGGACCTGCTGGAGCTGCTGGTGCCGGGGCTGCTCTCGCGCACGACGTATCCGCACTTCGAGGTGCTGCTGGTCTCCAACAACAGCACGAAGCCGGAGACCTTCGCGCTCCTGGAGCGGCTGACGGACCCCCGGCTGGTGAAGCTCACCTGGGACTTCCCCTTCAACTACCCGGCCATCAACAACTGGGCGGCGAAGCAGGCCACGGGCGAGCTGCTGCTCTTCCTCAACAACGACATGGAGGTGGTGGACCCGGGCTGGCTGACGGAGCTGGTGTCGCAGGCGCAGCGGCCCGAGGTGGGCGCGGTGGGCTGCAAGCTGCTCTTCCCCGAGGGCACGGTGCAGCACGCGGGCGCGGTGGTGGGCATCACCGGCATGGCGGGCCACCCGTTCTGGCGGCTGCCGGACGGCCCCATCTCCACGCCGTTCGGCCACACCGAGTGGACGCGCAACTGGCTGTCCGTCACCAGCGCGTGCGTCATCTTCCGGCGCGACGTCTTCGAGGGCCTGGGAGGCTTCGACGAGCGCTTCCAGGTCTGCGGCAGCGACGTGGACATCGGCCTGCGGCTCAACCAGCGCGGCCTGCGCGTGGTGTACACGCCGCACGCGCGCCTCATCCACCACGAGTCCGCCAGCCGCCGCGCGGACGCCGTGCCGGAGTCCGACTACTGGTGGTCCTACGTGTCCTACCGGCCCTGGCTGGGGGAGCGCGGAGACCCGTTCTACAACCCGAACCTCTCGCTGCTCGGCACGGACTGCTCGCTCCGACGTCACCCGGAGACGGGCGAGACGCTGGCCCTGCGCACGCTGACGCACGACGTGCCCAGCGCGCAGGACCCGGCCATGGAGGCGCGGGCGCGGGCGCAGCGCCACCTGGTGGAGCACCTGGGCGAGCTGGACTTCACGCCCGAGCAGGCGGCGGCGTCCCGCGAGTCGGCGGGAGCGGCCCTCTCGGCCCTGCGCGCGCGGGGGAAGGTGCGCACGGCCACCTGGTTCATCCCCGCGTTCGGGCACGTCTACGCGGGCATCCACACGCTGTTCCGCTTCGCGGACCTGATGCAGCGGCGTCACGGCGTGCGGAGCGACTTCGTCGTCTACGACAAGCCGGGCGCGAGCCCCGGGGACTTCGAGGCCAGGGCGGCCACCGTGTTCCCCGGCGCGGCGGGGGCCTTCCGCGTGCTGGCGGGGGCGTCCGCGCTGGCGGAGCTGCCCGAGTGCGACCTGGCCATCGCCACGTACTGGACGTCCGCGTACCAGGTGCTGCGCCACCCGCGCGCGGCGGTGCGCGCGTACTTCGTGCAGGACTACGAGCCGATGTTCTTCGCGGCCGGCACCCAGTCCGCGCTCGCGGAGCAGACCTATCAGCTGGGGCTCCAGGGCATCTTCAACACGCCGGGCCTGCGCGACACGGTGAAGGCGCTGCATGGCATGGACGGCTTCGCCTTCGAGCCCGCCGTGGACTCGGCGCTCTTCCATGACCGGCGTCCGGCGCGCAAGGGCCCGGTGCGGGTGTTCTTCTACGGACGGCCCGGCAACGAGCGCAACGGCTTCGAGCTGGGCCTGGCGGCGCTGGCGCGGCTCAAGCGGGAGCTGGGGCCGGCGGTGGACATCATCACGGCGGGCGCCGAGTGGCATCCGGAGTCCTACGGCGTCCGCGGGCTGGTGACGAACCTGGGCGTGTTGCCCGCGGAGCGCACGGCGGCGCTCTACCGGGAATGCGACGTGGGTCTGTGCTTCATGTTCACCCGTCACCCGTCCTACCTGCCCCTGGAGATGATGGCGTGTGGCGTGACGGTGGTGACCAATGACAATCCCGCGAACCACTGGTTGCTGGAGGACGGGGAGAACTGTCTGCTGTCCGCGCCGACGGTGAGCTGCGTGCTCGCGCGGCTGCGCGCGGCCGTGACGGATGCCTCGCTGCGCGCGCGAATCGGTGCGCGCGCCGCGGAGCGTGTGCGCCGCACGAGCTGGGAGGAACAGGTGGACCTGCTGCTTGAATATCTGCTGACGCCAGACGCCGGGAGCGCTCGCGCCGCCGTCAAGTGAGGCACTCGCACGGCCCGCTCGCTCGGATGTGGGCCAGGCGGGCGTCGGATGCGTCGGGTAAGACAGGTGCGCGTGCGACTGGGCGCACCTCGTGGCTTTTACCCTTCACTGCCAGCACGTCCCTTGCCTGAGCGCCGCCAGTCATGGGAATGGTTGCAGGACTTACCGAACTTCGCTGGAAACGGACCCTCGGTCCATGTAGGCGGCGTCAATTCTCAACGGCCTATGTACAAAGACATCAAGAGCGAGCGCCCCAGCGGGGACTCGACGCAAATGAGCAAGGGGCTTCCATTGTGGACGCCGGCCGCCGGCCGCGCGCAGTGGGAGGCGGGGATCGCCGACGCGCAGGGCGCCAGGATTTACGGTCAGCAGGAGCGGGTGCTGAGCACGCTCATCCGCGCGGAGCAGAAGCGCCTGGACCGTGCCCTGTCCGTGCTGGAGCTCGGCTGTGGCTTCGGTCGTCACGCCGCCTATGTCACCCGGCTCTCGCACGTCCAGTACCACGGGTATGACGCCTCCGAGTCCATGACGGAGCCGCTGCGTCGCGAGGCGCCGCACCTGGCGAAGGAGCGCATCTTCTTCGGCGAGGACCCGCTCACCGCGGTGGGCGAGCGCCGCTTCGACGTGGTCTTCAGTGTCGCCACGCTGCTGCACACGCCGGGGGACCGCATCTCCAGCCTGCTGGAACGCCTGGGGCGGCTGCTGTCGCCGGATGGCGTGCTGGTGCTGGTGGAGAACCCGCTGGTGCCCACGAGCGTGTGGGACGCCTCGCAGCACCCGGGCGGTTGGCTCCACGCCTTCGCGGACGCGCTGCCGCAGGGGTGGGACCTGCACCACGGGCCCGGCCTGGTGGACGGCCAGGACGTCTACGTGCTCAAGCGTCACGGCGGCGAGGGCCGCCGCTACTTCCAGCTCACGGGGCCGGAGTCTCCGCGGGACGAGTCGCGGCCGGTGACGCTGGAGGCGCTGCGCGAGCGCGCCATGCCCCAGTTCCTGGCGTGGGCGGAGCGGGCCAGCAAGTCCCTGTCGGGGGCCGCGGCCACGAGCGCCGAGGCGAAGGTGGAGGAGCTCACCGCGCGGCTGGCGGCGGAGACCGAGCGCTTCGCGCGCCGCCAGCGGCTCCAGGCGCTGTCCGACGACCTGGCGCGCCTGCGGGCCTCGCGCGTCGCGTTCCCGGATGCACCCACCGCGTACACGCCGCCCGCGGGAATCCCAGGCTTCCTTCACAACGCGCCGTTGGACACGCGTTGGGCGGCCGTCATGCCCCGCTTCGGGAAGCTGATGCATGTCTTCCATCAGGAGTGGCATGGCATCCGCGCCGCCGCCGGCTACATGCCGGGGCAGAAGCTGGCCATCGCCTGCGAGCGCACGCTGGATGAGCGCGAGCTGCGCGCGGCCCTGGAGTTGGTGCAGCGCAGCGGCTGTGACACGGTCATCGTCCACTCGTACTCGCCCAACGCCCGCGACTTCATGGTGCTGCTGCGCCGGACGATGGGCTCGTCGGTGCGCATCCTCTCGCTGTGGCACGGCTCGTCGGCGCAGTTCCACTACTCGCTGGAGCTCGACTACTTCGCGCAGCTCGTGGACCTGAAGCGGCGCGGCGTCATCGACGAGGTGGCCACCGTCAAGCCGGGCATGCACCTGCTGTCCTCGGACATCTTCCCCAAGACGGTCATCAACCTGCCGCCGCGCGTGTCGGACGCCGAGCGCACCTCGCCGACGCGGCGGATGACGCGCGCCGCGCTCATCCCCACGCCCAATGACTGGCGCAAGAACTTCTTCACCAACCTCTTCGCCTGCCAGGCCTCCACGCGCATCGACGACGTCTACGTCACCGCGAGCTACAAGCTGCCCGAGGCGCTCAAGGCCCGCCGTCGCATCCACCACGTCGCGCGCCCCAGCCGCACGGAGCTGTTCGAGCTGGTGCGCCGGTGCGACATCGTCCTGAACGCCTCGCTGTCGGAGTGCCAGCCCATGACGGCGCTGGAGGCGCTCTCGCTGGGCATCCCGTGTGTCCATGGCACGTTGAGCATGGGCGCGCTGGATGCGCATCCCTATCAGCGGCTCTCGCAGATCGCCGGCGTGGACTCCGTGGAGGCCGTCACCGCCGCCATCGAGCAGGTGGTGTCGCTGCGCGAGCGTGCGCCCGAGGAGCTGGCGGGGATGATGGCGGACTACGCGCGCGCCCTGACGGCGGAGGCCGTCGACGTCCTGGGGGAGTTCGTTCAGTCATGAGCCCGCGTCGTGTCTGTCTCGTCACCGACGAGCTCTATCCCTTCACCGCGGGAGGCATCGGACGGGTCCTCCACAACCTGGTCGAGGACTCGCTCCAGCGCGACGCGGACATCGAGCTGCACCTGCTCTTCCCGTCGAACGCGACGTTGAACCCACGCGAGGTGGAGGAGCACTTCCAGGGCCGCGTGCGAGCGCACCGCGCCGCGCCGCGCGCCGACTGGGAGACGAGCATCGACGAGGGCGGCGTCTATCCGCCTCCGGGGGCCTTCACCGACACCTCCTGTCATGCCCAGTCGATGGAACTGCTGCTCGAGCTGCGCCGGCTGGAGTCCGAGGGCATCGACTTCGAGGTCATCGAGTTCCCGGACTACCGGGGCTGGGGCTTCTGCGCCATCCAGGAGAAGCTGCTCGGCTGTGGCCTCGTGGGCGCGCGGATGGTGGTGCGGCTGCACTCGACGGCCGGGATGCTGGCGCCCTTCGAGCGTCAGCTGCCGGGGCGCGAGCACCTGGGCCAGTACGAGCTGGAGCGCAAGGCGCTGCTGGACGCGGACCTCGTCGTCGCGCACATCCCCGGCGTCGCCGAGCTCAACTGCTCACACTACGGCTTCGCGCGTGGCTGGCTGGACAAGGTCATCCGGGAGTTTCCGCCCGTCGCGCCGAAGCGGGAGCTGGTGCCGCTGCGAGGCGAGGGTGAGCCGGACCTGCTGTTCGTGACCAAGGTGCAGAGCATCAAGCGCGCGGATGTCTTCGTGCGCGGAGCCGCCGCCTTCATGCGCCGCTGCTCCGAGTACCGCGGCAAGGCGGTGCTGGCCTGCCACGTCGCGAGCGCGGCGTACCTGGCCCAGGTCCAGGCGCTGATTCCGGAGGACCTGCGTCCGCGGTTCGTCTTCACCGGTCCCAGCAAGGACCGGGACGCGCTGATGCGACAGGGCATCGTCGTCATCCCGTCCGCCTACGAGTCCCTCAACCTCACCGCGTACGAGGCCGCCAGCGCGGGCGCCACGTTGGTGCTCAACGCGGCGTGCGTGGCCTTCGCCCCGGGCAGCCCCTTCGTGGACGGCGTCAACTGCCACACCTTCGATGGCTCGGTGGAGGGGCTCGTGGATGCCATGGAGCGCGCGTGGCGCTCCGGTGCGCTCCATCCGGTGGAGTGGACGGCGGACGCGCCGTACTGGGAGCGGCCCCAGCCGAAGTCCGAGCGGACCGGGAAGCCGCCCGACGAGCGGCGGCCTCGCGTCAGCGTGCTCATCACCAACCACAACCTGGGGCGCTTCCTCCCGGAGACGCTCGAGAGCATCGCGGACAGCGACCATCCGGAGATCGAGGTCATCATCGTCGATGACGCCTCCACGGGGGCGTTCGACCACGAGGTGCTGGCGCACATCGAGGAGGCCATCCTCGCCGGTGACAGCGGGGTGAAGCTCATCCGCAACCCGGTCAATCGAGGGCTGCCGGCCTCGCGCAACATCGGCCTGCGCGCCGCGACGGGCGACTACATCCTGCCGTTGGACGCGGATGACTGCATCAGCCCCACCTTCATCCGCATGGCGGTGGAGGCGCTCGAGCGTCACCGCGAGTTCGACGTGGTGGTGCCGTCCACGGGCTACTTCGACTCCGACGAAGCGCGGGCCCAGCGTCGCTTCATCGACTACGCGCTCTTCATCGGTGACTGCCCATCCCTTGGAATGGTCGCCAACCGGTTGGCGTGCGCCACGTCGCTGATGCGCCGCTCGGTGTTCGAGCGGGTCCGCTACAACGAGCAGCTGACGAGCTACGAGGACTGGGACCTCTACCTGCGGCTGGCCCACTCGGGCAGCCGGTTCCTGGTCACCAACGCGCTGCACTTCCACTACCGGCGGCGCAAGGGCTCGATGATTACCGGGGTCAACCGGCACCGGCACCTGGAGCTCCTGTACCAGCTCCACCAGGGCCTTCCCCGGCCGCTGCCCGCGGGTACGCAGCTGGCCATGTTCCTGTTGCTGGCCCAGCCGGAGCACGCGCTCCACGCGGCGACCACCGAGGCGGTGTCGACGGCGGCGGCGAGCGAGGCGCCCCTGCGCTACGACGTGGTGGACAAGGTCAACCGGGCCTTGAAGCGCGTGCCCGTGGTGCACCGGATGCTCAAGGTCGCCGCGGCCGGATTGACGCCGGAGGGCGAGGAGGTCCGGCCCATCCGTTATTCGCTGGTGGACCTGCTCAACCGAACCCTCAAGCGGATGCCGGCCGTGCATCCCCGCATGAAGCAGGTGGTTCGCACCACCAGCCAGTGGGGGCTCAGCCGTCGCTGAGCCGGCGGCGCCCGGAGAGACACGGCACGGTGTCCTCCGGGTGTCCTTCAGCGCCGACCGCGCAGGCGGTCCACGAGCTGCTGCCGCAGCGGGCGCGAGCTGTCCTCTGTCCCCACCACGCGTGTCGCGACGCCGCGCAGCGCGTGGTGGACGAAGTCGAGGCGCTTCAGCGTCCCGTTCACCCGGTCGACCACCTTGTCGAGCAGGGGACGGGGGGCTGCTTCCGCGGCCCTGGCGAGCGCCAATGACTCCAGTTTGAGGGCCTCGCCCTGGAGGATGCACAGCGAGCGCTCGGGGTGGAGCGCGAGGCGTGGGTGCTTCTGACGCAGGTAGGCCATCAGTGCAGGGCGGTCTCCCACCATCGACGTCCGCGTCATCGAGTCCTGTCTCAGCCGGTACTGGAACAGGGGCTCCGGGATGACGGAGCCGCCGAGTCCCCGCTCCGCGAGGGAGCAGAAGACATCCCAGTCCTCGAAGCCGGTGAGCCACTCGTCGTACCCGCCGACCTCTTCCAGGTGACTGCGCCGCATCAGCGCGGTGCAGGTGGAGGCCACGTTGGCGACCCAGAGCGCGTCACGCTCGACGCCCCACGGAGCCCAGCCCCCCGTCACGTGGGTGGCGTCCTCGACGAAGTAGGTCACCAGGGACGTCACGTAGCCGAGCCCCGGCGTGCCCTCCAGCACCGTGAGGCACTTCTCCAGGAAGGTCGGGGCGATGAGGTCGTCCGGGTCCAACGGCAGGATGTAGTGCCCTCGGGCGGCCTTCAAACCCGCGTTGCGTGCGGAGCTCAGGCCTCCGTTCTGCTTGCGGATGATGCGCAGGTCGGGTGCCTGGACCCTGTCGAGCAGCTCGATGCTCTCCGGGTCGGTGGAGCCGTCGTCCACGAGGAGGATTTCGTAGTCCGTGAAGGTCTGCGCGCGGATGGAGCGCAGCGTCTCCGGCAGGTATCGCCCCATGTTGAAGTAGGGCAGGAGCACCGAGACGCGTGGCGTGTCGGACCGCTCGCGAGCGGGTCGGGGGAGCACGTGGTTTCGCACGTGCGCCACGCCCTCCACGGCGGTCTCCCACTGCTTCACGACTCGCGAGGGGGCGTGGACGTCGGCGACACGGAGCGGGGCTTCGCGCTGTGCTGTCTGTCGAAGCTCGGGGAGGGTGAGTGCCTTCTCCAGCGTGGCCGCAAGGTGTCCCACGTCGCCAGAGCGGAAGAGCAGGCCGCTGCGGCCGTCCTCGAGGAGGTCCGCCAGTCCGCTCGCATCGTCGCCGACCACGAGCACGCCGGAGGACATCGCTTCGAGACAGGCTTCCGGAACTGGCCCCGAGGGCGCTGGGACACAGCACACGGTGGTCGCGGCGAATGCCGTTGCCAGCTCGGCGTCGGGAAGCGCGGAGTCGAAGTGGATGCGCTCGTGCCACGCGGGAGCGACCTGCCGCTCCAGCCAGCCACGCAAGGAGCGCCCGAAGGGGCCGGTCTCGGTGTCGTCTCCGATGAGGCGGAGCTCCGCGTCCACGCCTCGCTCGAAGAGCGACTGCATGGCCTCGATGAGGAGGTGGAGGCCCGCGCGACACTCGAGCCGGCCGGCATACACGACGCGTGGCCGAGGCGTCTGCGTGCGCCGGGTCGGGGAAGTGTCGCTCCGCACGACGAACGGCGGGGGCACCACGACACCCCGTGTGTCGAGCTTCAGTCGGGTGCTCACCTGCGCGAGCAGGGCGCGAGTGGGGGACAGCAGCAGGTCCGCCTCGCGAATGGACGTGTCCTCCAGGTGCTCCAGTTGGGCCGCGTCCATGTCCATCGTGGCGACGCGATTGAGCGCACGGGCTTCGTGGGTGGGGCCATGCAGCCGCACCGCGAGCACGGCGGAAGCGAAGTGGCCCAGGGTGCGTCGGGCGCGGAGCGAGAAGTAGCCCTCTCCCTCGTACTCGGGGAACTCGATGACGTCGAAGGGGTGGCTCGCGTGCAGCTCGCGCAGCGCGAGATACACCGCCATCGAGTGACGCAGGGGCGGGAAGGGGAAGGCCCCCGCGAACCCCGGCGTCAGCTCGGACGGTACGGTGTGGAGGTGGACGCCGGGCAGCAGCGCCCGTGTCTGTTCGAGGGCCGGATGCGGTGCGGTGAGCAGATGCACCTCATGGCCCGAGGCCGCGAGCGCGCGGCTCATCGACAGGGCAGGGTGGCCGATACCCTCGGCGGGGCTGACAGGCAGCGCTCGGCGGACCAGGCAGATGCGCACGAAGACCTCGGAAGCGAAGGGCTACCGTTTACCCGAACGGCGACGTCGCGAGGTGCCGCCGGATGGACGCGGAGTGGCTGCGCCGGTGCCCTTGTCGATGGGCTCCGGAGGCCGAGACGAATCCATCGCGTCGCTGCCCTGCGGTGACGTGAACGAAGGCACGTCTTGAGCCACCTCGCGCGCGCTGCTTTGCGACGACGCGGACTGCGCCTGCGTGCCGCTTCCGCGCGCGGCCTCCTCGATGCGCGCGAGCCGCCGCTCGACGTCCTGTCTCCAGGTGGCCTGGGTCCGCGCGTGCTCGCGCTGCACGTCGTGAATCGTCGCCAGCGCATCGAGGATGGACTCGTTGAACTCCACCTGCTTGCGCAGCGCCTCGTTGATGAACGGCTGGAACACGAGCCGGAAGGCGCGCTTCGCCAGCACCAGCGCGGGCCCCGTCAACCCGCCCCGGTGCGACGTCACCGGCCCCGCGTAGCGGCTGTCCATCTTCCCTCGCGCCTCGGTGAGCAGCGCGGGCCAGGGCGTGGTGACCGCCGGCCTCGCGGACGCATCGAGGACCTGGCGAAGCGACTCCCTCGCCTCGTCCGAGGGCTCCGGAAGCTTCAGGGTCTCCCTCGCCACCGTCTCGGCGGAGGGCGCTCGGGTCAACAAGTCCTCAGCGCGCATTCAAGCCACCTCGGGCAGAAGAAAGTGCCTCCACCAGCGCTGTCACGGCCTGCTCCGGATGCGCAGGCTCCATGGCGACCAGCCGCGCTCCCAACTGGCGACGCGCGGGCTCCAACACCATCGACGGCGCCGACGGAACATGCGTGCCACAGGCCCTGGCTCCCACGTGCGGCAGGAGGGCCTGCGCCACCAGCGTCTCCACTCCCAGCAGCACCACCGGCGCCGAGGACACGCGCACCGCGGTCTCCAGCGACGAGGACCCAGGCAGCGCACCAGGGCCCGGGCCCACCGGCTGGTCCGGCGTGAAGTGCCACACGGGCACTCCCTCCACGTCCTCGGGCCCCAGCGTGGCGGACGCCTCCTGTCCCCGGGGCCGCAACGCCAGCACCCGTGCTCCCGGCAACCGCTCCACCAGACGTCGCGCCAGTCGCGACGAAACGTCCTCGGGGCGCACGGTGAACGCGGGACACACCACGTCGACAGCAGCCTTCTCGTGTCCCAGCGCGGGCCCGCTCGGGCGCGCCGTGAGCAGCGACTCGAACGCCTGGCGCACCTGCTCGGCCACGCTCTCCTGTGAGAGCGAAGCCAGCCGGGCGCGCTGTCCCTGGAGCACCTCCGCGCGCAGGGCGGGGTTGCGGTCCAGCACGGCGAGCAACTGCGCCACCTCGGTCGGCGCATCCGTCAGCGTGGCCAGCCCCGCGCCGCCCATCGTCTCCGGAACCGCCGCGGCCCCATACGCCACCACGGGCACGTCGCGATACATCGCCTCCAACAAGGGCACACCGAAGCCCTCGTGCCGGCTCATCGACAGGTACGCCGACGCCGTCCTGAAGCACGCGGAGAGCTGCGCCGGACTCACGCGCCCCAGGAACAGCACCCGCTCCGCGCCGAGCACCTCCTTGAGCCCGTGCAGATACGCACCGTAGGCCCCGTCCCGATGCAGATACCCCGCGACCACCAGCCGGCTCCTCGCTTGGTACAGCCGCTGGTACGCGGTGAAGACGCGCAGCACGTCATCCACCTTCTTGCTCGGCACCGCGCGTCCCACGAAGAGGACGTTCGCGCACCCGTCACCCAGCTCCGCCTGCAGCGCCGGGTCCGGGGCCGTGTCGAACGCGCTCCAGTCGATGGCGAACGGCAGCGTCGCCACGGAGCCATAGCCCGCGGCCACCAGCTCCTCCGCGCTGAAGCGCGAGTAGCCGAACGCCCGCTCGATGTGCGGCCGCAGCTCCAGCAGCTCCTCCCGGGCCGCGTCGCACGCGGCGGCCACCTTCCGCTCGAACCCCTCGAACAGCCGGGCGGGCGTCACGTTGTGGTACACGAGCACCTTGCGACCAGGCGCCCGGGCGATGAGCGGCACCAGCCGCGACTGGAAGCTGTGGTGCACCAGCAGGAGGGAGTCCGGGCGAGCGTCTTTCGCGTACTCGCGCGCGTGGCGGACCTGGTCCTTGCAGGCGTCGTCCCAGTCCTCGGCGTAGATGTCCGACGCGTGGCCCCAGCGACGCAGCAGGTCCTGGAGATAGCGCACCTGGTTGCCCACCGCGTCGCCCCAGGCGAGCCTGGGCAGGAGCTGGTGGACCGCCGGGAGACCCGTCGTCGGGGGGCTGCGTCTGGATTCACTCACGCGGAGGCTCCCTTAGCGCCGCGAGGGGGAGCACACAAGCCCGAGGCCCCTGGCGCCTTGACCGTCAAGAACCTCTCCGATACGCAGGCACCCTCTCTGAGCACCCGAGGCCCGCGGCACATGAACGTAATGGTGACAGGAGGGTGTGGCTTCATCGGCTCCAACCTCGTGCGGTACCTGCGACGCGAGCGACCCGACTGGACGGTGCTCAATCTCGACCAGCTGACGTACGCGGGCAACCTGGAGAACCTCTCCGACCTGGAGGGCGACCCCCGCCACGTCTTCGTCCGAGGCGACATCGGCAACCGCGAGCTGGTGGAGCACCTGATGTCCGTGCACGCCATCGACGCCGTGCTGCACCTGGCGGCCGAGAGCCACGTGGACCGCTCCATCCTCGGCCCCGAGGTCTTCGTCACCACCAACGTGCTGGGCACCCAGCGGCTGCTCGAGGCCAGCCGCGCGCGCGGCATCCAGCGCTTCGTCATGGTGTCCACCGACGAGGTCTACGGCTCGCTCGGCCCCACGGGCGCCTTCACCGAGTCCTCGCCGCTCAACCCCTCCAGCCCGTACTCGGCCAGCAAGACGAGCTCGGACCTGGTGGCGCTCGCCTACCACCACACGTTCAAGCTGGACGTGGTGGTGACGCGCTGCTCGAACAACTACGGCCGCTACCAGTTTCCCGAGAAGCTCATCCCGCTCATGGTGGTCAACGCGCTGCACGACAAGCCCCTGCCGGTGTACGGCGACGGCGCCAACGTGCGTGACTGGCTCCACGTGGAGGACCACTGCCGGGCGCTGCTGCTCGCGCTGGAGAAGGGCCGCGCGGGCGAGGTCTACAACATCGGCGGCGGCGCGGAGCGGCGCAACCTCGACATCGTGAAGGCCATCCTCGGCCTGGTGGGCAAGCCCGAGTCGCTCATCCAGTACGTCAAGGACCGGCCGGGACATGACCGGAGATACGCCATCGACCCGTCGAAGATTCGCGCGGAGCTGGGCTGGACGCCCGCGCACACCTTCGAGGAGGGCCTGGCCCAGACGGTGCGTTGGTACGTGGACCACCCGGCGTGGTGGGGACGGGTGATGAGCGGCGCGTATCGCCAGTACTTCGAGACGCAGTACCAGCACCGCCTCCAGGGGAGGGCGTGACATGCGTGTGCTCGTCACGGGCTCGAATGGACTGGTGGGCAGCCGCGCCTGTCTGCAGTTGGATCAACGGGGCCACACCGTGGTGGGCCTGGGGCGAGGTCCCCGTCGCACCGGCGGCGCGTATGGCTACGTGGCGGTGGACCTGACGCGCGAGGCGGAGGTGGCCTCGGCGCTGGAGGCCGCGGCGCCCGAGGTCGTCATCCACTGCGCCTCCATGACGGAGGTGGACGCCTGTGAGCAGGACCCGGAGGCCGCCTACGCGGGCAACGTGCGCGCCACCGAGTTCGTCGCGCGGGGCGCCCGCAGGGCCGGGGCGCACCTGGTGCACGTGTCCACCGACTACGTCTTCGACGGCGAGGCGGGCCCGTACGACGAGGACGCCGTGCCCAACCCGCGCGGCGTCTACGCGGTGACCAAGCACATGGGTGAGCAGGCGGCGCGGGTGCTCGCGCCCGGCTGCGCCATCGCCCGCACGGCGGTGGTGTACGGCTGGCCTCCGGTGGAGGGACGGCTCAACTTCGGCGCATGGCTGGTGACGAATCTGGAGAAGGGCCAGCCCGCGAAGCTCTTCGAGGACCAGGTCGTCTCGCCCAGCCTCGCGGACAGCGTGGCGGCCATGCTGGTGGAGCTGGGCGAGCGCAAGCTCGGCGGCATCTGGAACACCTGCGGCGCCGCCGTGGTGGACCGGGTGGCCTACGGCCGGGCGCTGTGCGAGGTGTTCGGGTTCGACCCGAAGCTCATCATCCCCACGCGCATGGCGGAGCTGAAGCTGCCCAGCCCCCGTCCGCTGAAGGGGGGACTGAGGACGGACAAGGTTCGCACCCAGCTCGAGGCGAAGCCCCTGGAGCTGGCCGAGTCGCTCGCGCGCTTCCACGCCACGTGGAAGGCCGCGCGGGGGCACTGACGTGGAGAGGTGGACATGAAGGGCATCATCCTCGCCGGCGGCTCGGGCACCCGGCTGTATCCGCTGACCCGCGTGGTCAGCAAGCAGCTGCTCCCGGTGCACGACAAGCCGATGATCTACTACCCGCTCAGCACGCTGATGCTGGCGGGCATCCGCGACGTGCTCATCATCTCCACGCCGCAGGACCTGCCGCGCTTCCGGGAGCTGTTGGGGGATGGCTCGCAGTGGGGCATGCGCTTCGAGTACGCCGAGCAGCCCCGGCCCGAGGGCCTTGCCCAGGCGTTCATCATCGGCCGCGACTTCGTGGGCAAGGACCCGGTGTCGCTCATCCTGGGCGACAACATCTTCTACGGCCACGGGCTCAGCAACCTGGTGCGCAACGCCGCGCGCCGCACGTCCTCCGGCGCCACCGTGTTCGGCTATTACGTGAAGGACCCGCAGCGCTACGGCGTCGTCGAGCTGGACGCGAAGAACCGCGCGGTGAGCCTGGAGGAGAAGCCGGCGAAGCCCAAGTCCAGCTACGCCGTCACCGGGCTGTACTTCTACGACAACCAGGTGCTCGACATCGCCGCCGCGCTCAAGCCGAGCCCGCGCGGTGAGCTGGAGATCACTGACGTCAACATCGAGTACCTGCGCCGGGGGCAGCTCGACGTGGAGCTGATGGGGCGCGGCTATGCGTGGCTGGACACGGGCACGCACAGCTCGCTGATGGAGGCCTCCAACTTCATCGAGGTCATCGAGCGGCGGCAGGGGCTCAAGGTGTCGTGTCCCGAGGAGATTGCGTACCGGATGGGCTACATCGACGTGAAACAGCTGGTGGCGCTCGCCGAGCCGATGCGCAAGAACGAGTACGGCGAGTACCTGCTGGCCGTCGCGGAGAACCGGGGGGCGGTGTCGTGAAGGTCATTCCCCAGGAGATTCCGGAGCTGCTGCTGCTCGAGCCCAAGGTCTTCGGTGACGACCGGGGCTTCTTCATGGAGCTGTTCCACGCGAAGCGCTACGCGGACGCCGGCATCCCCGGGCCCTTCGTGCAGGACAACTACTCGCGCTCGGGGAAGGGCACCCTGCGCGGGCTGCACTTCCAGGAGCCGCAGGGGCAGGGGAAGCTGGTGCAGGTGCTCGCCGGCAGCGTGTACGACGTGGCCGTGGACGTGCGGCGCGGCTCGCCGACGTTCGGCCGGTGGGTGGGCGTGGAGCTGTCCGCGGAGAACCGCCGGCAGCTCTGGATTCCGCCGGGCTTCGCGCACGGCTTCTGCGTGACGAGCGCCACCGCGGACTTCCATTACAAGTGCACCACGCTGTACGCGCCGGAGGTCGAGCGCTGCATCGCGTGGGACGACCCGGACCTCGCCATCCCCTGGCCGGTGACGGAGCCGCTCATGTCCCCGAAGGACCTGCGCGCCCCCCGGCTGAAGGACGCGCAGGTGCTTCCTTCGCTGTAGTCGTCGCCTGGGCGGGCGACGGGCCCGCTCACATCGCTCCGCCCGCGCGCAGGTTGATGCCGTACTCGAGGTAGGCCTTGAGACACGACATCATGTGCATCCAGCCGCCACAGTTGCCGTAGGACGCCTGGACGTCCGCCGGGGTGTCCTTCCAGCCGGACTCGCGAATCTGGACCATCGTGTTGCCGGCATCGATGGGCGTGAAGCGCATCTCCACCCGAATCTGATAGCCGCCCGGGCCCGCCTCCCACTCGAAGACGAGCCGGGCGTCCTTCTCCACCTCGCGGACGACGACGTCGTGTTCACCGGGCACCTCCGCGAAGCTCCACTTCACCGTGGTGCCCGCAACCAGCGGCCCGCTCGCGGTCTGGACGAAGTAGCCGCTGAGCTTGCGCGGGTCCACCACCGCGTCGAACACCTGCGCCACCGGCTTCTGGACCTTCAGCTGCACCTGGAACCTGGGCTCCATCTCGTTGCTCCTCTCGCTGGGGTTCGGTCGGACAATATGTTATAGAATTATAACATGTCGAGGGCGGAGCGGGATGACCTCATCTTCAAGGCGCTGGCGGACTCGCGGAGGCGGGCGATGCTGGACTTGTTGAAGGAGGCGCCGCAGACGACGGGGGACCTGTGCGAGCGGTTCGAGGGCTCGCTGGACCGGTGCACGGTGATGCAGCACCTGAAGGTGCTGGAGCGCGCGGGTCTGGTCATCGCGGTGAAGGAGGGGCGCACGCGCTGGAACTACCTCGACGTCACGCCCTTCCAGGAGATCCACGAGCGGTGGATCTCCCCCTATGCACGGGAGGCGGTGGGCCTCCTGTCGAAGCTGAAGCGGGACGTGGAAGACGACTGACGCCCGCTGGACTCGCGGCTACAGGCTCTTGAGGAACTCCACCAAATCACCCCGCTCCGTGGCGTCCTGCACGTAGACAGGGTGGGGTGCCTTGTCGCCGCGCGCGGGGTCCAGCAGCGAGTCCAGCCCGGCCACCTCGCTGTCGTGGAGGAAGCGGTCCTTGCGCCCCAGGTCCAACAGCAGGGGCAGGGCGGAGCCACGCGGCTCACCGCGGCGGCTGGCCTCCACGATGACCGTCTTGTCGTCGAAGATGGTGGTCGGGTCGTCCTGGATGGGCGCGAAGGCGATGGTCCGGATGCCGGGCTCCACGGGGCGCTCGGCGAGCACCGTCGGGTTGTAGCCCGGGTAGATGCTCTTCATCGGCACGATGAAGGACGGGACGCGCTTGCTCTGGTCCACGTTGTGGCAGTTCGTGCAGCGCGCGGTGAACTGCTCGCGCCCCCGCGCGGCCCGGGTGGCGTCGAAGGCGACCGGCGCGGGCGCCTGGAGGCTGTCGGTGTACGCGTTGAGGTCCCTCAGTGCGTTCTCGTCCACGCGCAGGCCCACGGGCGCGGCCTCGGTGCCCGCCTCCTGGGGGACGGCCGTCGCGGTGACGTAGGGGAAGCCCTCGCCCACCACGCCGCCTTTGCCCGCCACCTGCGTCTCCTTGAGGATGGCCAGGTAGTCGTCCGCCAGCTCGGCGCCCGCGGCCTTGCCGCCCAGGGCCTGGAGGAAGGTGCGCCCCTCGGGCGTCACCAGGCTCGTGAGGTCCAGCAGCACGGTGTAGACGAGGTTGTTGAAGTTCTCGAGCCGCGCGATGTCGCCGGGCGTGCCCCAGGGCGCGGCCAGGTCCGTGCGGAAGAACGACGCGATGTGCTGCTGCGCGCCCGTGCCGTCCGGCGCGTCGTCGAACGAGCCCAGCGGGTAGAAGTCCGGGTTGCTCACGAAGGCGTCGACCTCCGCCTCCGTGGACTTCTCCGTGAGGCCCTGCTCAGAGGGGGCGCGGCCGATGGACTTGTCCCCGTTGGCGGTGAGCTTCACCTGGAGGAGCGGGTAGAGCGCGCGCGTGTTGGCCGCCACCGCGAAGATGCCGCCCACGTTGAGGTTGTGCGGCGTGGGGCCGTCGATCTGCTTGCCGACGGAGCCCCCGCCCAGGTTGTTCGGCGACTTCACCACCGAGCCATCCGTGATGGCGTGGCACAGCGCGCAGGACACGCCCACCTTGTCGCCGCTGGCGACGTCCAGCTTTCCGTCGCCGTTGGTGTCCTTGACCACGACGCCAATCACCGCGTTGGCGTTGATGAGCGCCACGGTGGTGGCCGGGTCATTGAGCAGCGGACCGCTGGTGCCCTGCGAGGCCAGCTCCGCCGCGACGGCGGCCTTCGTGGCGTCGTCCAGCGCGTCCACGTTGACACTGAGGCCCGCCTGCAGCGCCTGCACCGGGGTGAGCCGCGCGGCGACGATGCCCGCGGGCAGGCGCACCGCGTCCGTCCAGAAGCCCTCGTTGCCGAAGGTCTCGAAGCGGAACACCTGCTGGCCCCGGGTGCTGTCACCGCCCGTCAGGCGCGGCAGGTCCGGACCCTGGTCCGCGGGGCCGTCCTTCGTCTGGTTCTGGTTGATGTTCGGGCCGCTGTCCTTGCTCTTCGAGCAGGCCCCCTGCGCCATGGCAAGACTGGTGGCCAGGAACACCCAGCCGACCTTCCCACGATTCTTCTTCATCCTTGTTCCCCCAATGCTGACGCGCTTCGAAGCGCGCAGCTATTGAGGTCACTCGGGCGCGCGTGGCACGTGCATTCCGCGCGGGAGTTGGTGCCTGTCGCTTCAGCGACACCCGGGGTGAACGCCTGTGCTCACTCGGGCGCGCGAGCGTCGGGCGCCGTGCTTCCGGGTGCGGGGCACTCAGCGCGAGACGCTGTCACGGGCGAGCGTGCACTCCTCGCAGCCCGCGTCTGGCCCGCAGAGGAAGACGAGCGGGTCCGCAGCGAGCTGCTCCAGCGCGACGGCGACGATGTCCCGTGCGTCCGCCAGTCGCGCATCGGCGTGGCCCACCTTGCCTTCACGTTGCAGGCCCCGAGCGCGGAGCCAGGCGTCGGCGCGACGAAAGCCGGTGCAGCAGTGGTCGGTCTCGGCGATGTCCACCGTGCTCGCGACGCCGTCGACCTCGACGACGCAGGGATGGGAGATGGAGTAGGGCACACCCGCGAGCGACTCGGCGAGGTGCAGCGTGGTGTCCTCGCTGTGGGTCACGCCGAGGAGCAGGACCTGTCCACCCAGCGCGTGCACCTGACCCACGGGGCTGTCGGGGCCGTGCGGCGGAGACAGGGGCTGGGGACGGCAGATCTCCACCGCGTGGGGACCCGCCGCGGCGAACGAGCCGCCCGGATGCGTGCTGCGCACCACGCCCGGCTGGCGCCAGAACAGCTCCGCGGTGATGCCCATGTCCGTGGTGGGCGTGGAGCGCGGGTCGAAGATGGACTCGCCATCGGTCATCGTCGGCATCACCAACGTCCCGTGAGGTCCGAGGGCCGCGCGCAGGGCGGCCACCAGGCCGAGCGGCCCGCCCTCCACGGGGCGCACGGCCCGGAAGGACGTGTGGACCAGGAGCACGCCCGCCTCGCGCACGCCGATCGCGCGGAGCTGCTCCACCATCTGTTGCTGGGTGATCTCGTTGGACATGTGGCTCGAAGGCTCAATGGGGCTTCATCGTGAGCGCCGTCGGAACGTGCTCGATGAGGAAGTCTCGCATCGCGACCACGCGGGGCGCGAGGGGGCGCTCGGGGAGGGTGACGAGGGAGAGTGGGGTGCCGGGGAAGGTGAGGTCCGACAGCACCCGAACGAGCGTTCCCTGCGCCACGTCCCGCGCGGCGAGGAACGTGGGCAACAGCGCCACGCCGCCCGCGTTCCGGGCCAGCTCCAACAGGGCGCCGAAGTCCTCGCACTCGACGGCGGGAGGAGGCGAGTCCTTCTTCGCGGCGAAGCTCTTGCGCCCCGGTTGGGTGGAGGGCCACAGGCCGTCATGCCGGGCCAGCTCGCTCACGGACTTCATGCTCCCGCGTGAGGCCAGGTAGCGGGGCGAGGCGAAGAAGCCCGCCTCCAGGGTGCCCAGCTTGCGTGCCTTGTATGGGCCGGGGCGCAGCGTTCCCACCCGCAGGGCCAGGTCCGAGCGTGTCGCCGCGAGCGCCACCACGGAGGACTCCAGGATGAGCCGCACCCGGACCAGCGGGTAGCGCGCGCGGAAGGCGGCGACCAGGGGAGCCACCACGGTGCGGCCCAGGTCCGGCGTCGTCGTCACCGTCACCAGCCCCGAGGGTGTCACGGGCCGGTCCTCCAGCGAGGTCGTGGCGGATTCGAGCGCGGCGAGGGGCTCGGCGATGCGCGCGAGGAGCTGTTCTCCGGCGACGGTCAGCGCCACCGCGCGCGTGGTCCGGGTGAGCAGGACCACGCCCAGCTCGGCCTCGAGCGCGCGGACCACCCGGCTCACGTGCCCCTTGTCCACGCCGAGCCGCTTCGCGGCCTGGGTGTAGCCGCGCGTCTGCGCCACCGCGACGAAGACCGTCAGATGGTTGAGGTTCATCGTTGCGGATTCTACAACGGTGGGTTGCGTTTCCTCGCATTGTTGACGGGGTCTGGGAGGACGCATGGTGGGGCTCGCGCATGTCGCGCCATCGAGTCCGAAGAGGTTGCCTCCCATGAAGCGTTGGGTCGTCGTCCCGTGGTTGCTGTTCACCTTTGCTTGCGCCAGCACCGTTCCGGGCGCGTTGCCCTTGCGCGCTGAGAAGGGGCCGGAGCCGGAGGTCACGTTGTTGTGGGTGGGCGAGGCGCAGGCGGAGCGCTTCGAGGAGGGGGCGTGGAAGCGGGTGCCGGCGTTCGACTACGAGTTCACGGTGGAGCAGCGTCGCTTCGGGAACCACTGGGAGTCGGTGAAGCACCTGCGTCGGCGGCACCCGGACTATGACGGGAGCGCGGGTCCGCGGGAGCAGACGATGTTCTTCCGGGTCGACCTGGGGGCGGTGGAGTCCTCGGGGCGCGTGGCGCTGAAGCTGGTCTCCACATTGGGCCCGGGCGAGGGGACGACCGACCGCGCGTTCCGGGAGGCGAGGCTGGTGTTCCACCCGGAGCTGAGCTCCTTCGCGCCCTTCGACACCTACCGCATCCAGCAGCATTACGAGTACGAGCAGGGGCTGTTGAAGGAGACGGTGTCCCTGGACAAGGGCGAGCGGCCCTGGGTGCGCAACCACGAGCGGGCCGGGCTCTTCGCCCCCCACCGCTTCGAGTCGCCTCCGACGACGCGGTGACGAGGGGGGCGTCCGAGCCCTCCTGCGTTTCCCGTGCACGGGAGCGCGCCCTGCGTTAACGCAAGGGCTTTCCGGGGATGGCGCCGCCCGGGACGGGACGGGCCCGTCCCTCGTTGCGCGTGCGCGCCCTGAGGTCCTCCGATGATTCCCTTCTCCGTTCTCGACCTCTCCCCCATCCGCCAGGGCAGCGACGCGGCGGACGCCCTGCGCTCCACGCAGGATCTGGCCCGGCACGCGGAGCGCTGGGGCTACCGGCGCTTCTGGCTGGCCGAGCACCACAACATGACCGGCATCGCCAGCGCCGCCACCGCCGTCGTCATCGGCCATGTCGCGCAGGGCACCTCGAGCATCCGCGTGGGCGCCGGCGGCATCATGCTGCCCAACCACTCGCCCCTCGTCATCGCCGAGCAGTTCGGCACGCTCGAAACCCTGTACCCCGGTCGCATCGACCTGGGCCTGGGCCGCGCCCCCGGCACCGACCAACGCACCGCCTCCGCCCTGCGCCGCAGCCGCGTGGATACCTCCGACGCGTTCCCCCAGGACGTCGCCGAGCTCCAGGCCTACTTCCAGGACCCCGAACCCCAGCAGGCCGTGCGCGCCGTGCCGGGCATGGGGCTCAAGGTGCCCCTGTGGATCCTCGGCTCCAGCCTCTTCGGCGCCCAGCTCGCCGCCGTCATGGGCCTGCCGTACGCGTTCGCCTCGCACTTCGCGCCCCAGCAGCTCTTGTCCGCCCTGCGCGTGTACCGCGCCAACTTCCGCCCCTCCGCGGCGCTCGACAAGCCCTACGCCATGGTCGGCCTCAACGTCTTCGCCGCCGACACGGAGCCGGAGGCCCAGAAGCTGTTCACGTCACTCCTGCAGGCCTTCATCAACCTGCGCCGCGGACGCCCCGGCCAGCTGCCGCCTCCGGTGGACAGCATGGACGGACGCATCACCGAGTACGAGCTGGCGGAGGTGGAGTCCATGCTCGCCTGCTCCATCGTCGGCAACCCACAGCAGGTCGAGGAGGGGCTGCGCTCCTTCATCGTGGAGGTCCAGCCCGACGAGCTGATGGTCACCTCGCAGATCTTCGACCACACCGCGCGGCTGCGCTCCTACGAGCTGCTCGCCCAGGCCCACGCCCGCCTCTCCAGCGGCGACGCGGCACAGCGCTCCGCGGGCTGAGCCGGGCTCCCTCCTTCACGAGCGCTCCCCTGGATGCCTGCCCTCGGTCATCCTCCCTGGGGGAGCGGGCGAGGAGGCTGTCCTTCCGGGCAGGGGCGCCACCGAGGGCGCGCATGGCCAATATCCCCTGGGACTTCCATGGGATGAGGGCTGCGCGATGGTCTTGCCGGGCAAGGGCATGGGATGGCTGGAGTTCTTCAAGCTCCTGAAGGACGAATGGAAACGCGATGACGTGGGCGACGTCGCGGGAGCGTTGACGTTCCGCGCCATCCTCGCGCTGTTCCCGTTCCTGCTGTTCCTGGTGTCACTCGCGGGCGTCATCATCGACCCCAACCAGGCGCAGGTGCTCATCCAGGAGCTGGGCAAGGTGGCCCCGAAGGAGGTCACCTCCATCCTGAGCCAGCGCATCGAGTCGCTCGCCAGCAGCAACCCCGTGGGCCTGCTCACGGTGGGCGGCGTGGGCGCCATCTGGGCGGCGTCCGGTGGCATCGTCGCGTTGATCAACGCGCTCAACACCGCCTACGGCGTCGAGGAGACGCGGCCGGTGTGGAAGCTGCGGCTCATCGCTGTCTCCACGACGCTGATCGCCGCGGTGGTCGCCATCGTCGCGGCGCTGGCGGCGGTGGCCACGCCCGCGCTGGCGAGCAAGCTGCCCGGGCCCGTGTCCACCGTGGCGCTGTGGCTGCGCCTCCCGGTGGCGGGCCTGCTGATGATGTTCCTGTGGGCGGTGCTCTATTACGTCCTGCCCAACGCGAAGCAGAAGTTCCGGTTCATCACCCCGGGCTCCGTGGTGGGCGTGCTCATCTGGGTGGCCGCGTCCTGGGGCTTCTCCAAATACGTGGCCAACTTCGGCAAGTACGACGTGAACTACGGCGCCATCGGCGGCGTCATCGTGCTCCTCCTGTGGATGTGGCTGTCCTCGCAGGTGGTCCTGCTGGGCGCCGAGATCAACGCCATCCTCGAGCAGCGCTCTCCGGAGGGGAAGGCGCCGGGCCAGCACGCGCCGGGGCAGGGCAAGGCCCTGAGGGCCACCAAGACGGAGCTGGAGGAGGGCGGCGCGGGCCTGCCTGGCTCGCGCGACTTCCGCCCCCAGCTGGACCCCGCCACGGGCCAGCCCGTCACCAACACGCCCCCGAAGCTCGGGCAGACGCCCCTGGCCGCCGCCGCCAAGTGGGCCGCCGGCCTGGGCCTGGGCGTCTTCTTCCTGCGCAGGACGTCTCGCTGAGGCCCGTCCGGAAGCGGGCGGACGCCCCAGGGCCGGGGTTTGCCGGGTTGCACGCCGCCAGGGCGGACGATAGGTAACCTGGAGGTGTCTGCATCCCAGCCCGGAGGGTGAGTGAACAGCCGATTCACCATGGCGGCGCACATCGTCGCGATGCTCGCGAAGTGCTCGGCGAAGGCGGAGGGTCCGCTCACGTCCGAGGTCATGGCGCGCAGCATCCAGACGAACCCCGTCGTGGTGCGGCGGCTCCTGGGCGACCTGGCGCGCTCGGGGCTCATCGAGACGAAGCGCGGCGCCAGGGGCGGCGTGACGCTGGCCCGCAGCCCCGAAGCCATCACCCTCCGCGACATCTACGAGTCCGTGGAGGAGGGCGAGCTCTTCGGCCGTCACCCCGTGGGCCCCGCGCCGGACTGCACCATCGGCCCGTGCGTGGCCGAGTACCTGGAAGGCGTCTTCGGCCGCGCGGAGGCCGCGCTGAAGAAGAGCCTGGAGGGCACCACCGTCGCCCAGATGTCCGAGGAGCTGGAGGCCCGCTTCCGCGCGCTCAATCCCTCCCTCGGGCAGTCCGGCTGAGCCTCAGTGTGGCAGCGCGCTCATGTCCATGTGGATGACCTCCCAGTGATGGCCATCCGGGTCGAAGAAGCTCCAGCCGTACATGAAGCCGTGGTCCTGGGGCTCCCCCGCCGTCGAGCCGCCGGACGCCACCGCCGTCCTCACCATCCGGTCCACGTCCTCGCGGCTGGAGGCCGACAGCGCGAAGATGCCCTCGGCCGTCGTGCGCGTGTCGCACAGGGCCTTCTTGCTGAAGTCCTGGAAGCGCGCCTCCGTGAGCAGCATCACGAAGGCCTCTTCGCTGACCACCATGCACGTCGCGTGGTCATCACAGAAGCGGGCGTCGAACGTGAAGCCCAGCTTCGTGAAGAACGCATTCGTGCGCTTCAGGTCCTTCACGGGCAGGTTGACGAAGAGCTTGCGCGAGCCGGTCATGGCCATGGATGCCTCCACCTCGGGTGGGTTTCCTGGCATGGACGGACGAGGGGGCCCGGAATCATCGGTGCCCCCCAGAAAAAGGCCCTCAGCGCGCCGGCAGGAAGGGGGGCAGCCCGAAGCGCGGGAAGAGCGTCTTCGCGTCGAGGAAGTAGTTGAGCCCGACGATGCGCTCCCCCTCGATTTCGAGCACGTTGAGCGCCCACGGGGTGAGCGTCCCGTCCGGGCCGCCCGGCTTGTACTGGCCGAAGGCGGGGGCACCGTTGGCGGACACAGGCACCAGCCGCGAGCCCCGGCACGCCGCGCCCCGTCCCTCCATCCACAGGGCCACCTGCTCCGGGCCGCGCACCCAGAGCGCGAGCGGAGGCATGGACATGTTGACCTCCTGGTGGAGCAGGGCGGTGAGCGCGGCCATGTCGTAGCGCTCGAACGCGTCCACGTACCGGTCCACCAGCGAGGCCTGGTTCTCCGACAGCGGCGCCCTGGGCGTGCTCACGTCCTTGGTGGCCAGCGTGGCGCGGGCCCGCTGCAGCGCGCTGTTGACGGCGGGCACCGTCAGCTCCAGCGCGTCGGCGACCTCGGCGGCGGACCAGTCCAGCACCTCCGTGAGCAGAAGCGCCGCGCGCTGCCGGGGCGGCAGGTGCTGGAGCGCGGCGACGAAGGCCAGCCGGATGCTCTGGCGCATCATCACCAGCTCCGCGGGCGTGGCGTGGCTCGGCACCACGAGCGCGTCCGGCACGGGCTCCAGCCACTCCTCACCGGGGCGCTCGCCCAGGGGCGCGTCCAGCGGGCCCGGCGGCCCCAGCTCCATGGGCCGCACGCGGTGGGTGCGCTCCTGGAGCACGTCGATGCAGCGGTGGGTGGCGATGCGGTACAGCCACGTGCGCGCGCTGGAGCGCCCCTCGAAGTGCTCGAGGTTGCGCAGCGCGCGCACGAAGGTCTCCTGGACGGCGTCCTCGGCCTCGGCGATGGAGCCGAGCATCCGGTAGCAGTGTCCGGTGAGCGCGGTGCGGTGCTCCTCCATCGCGAGGAGCGCGGCCTGCGGTGCGGGGGAAGGGCCTTCCGCCATGGCCAGGCCTCTATCAAGCCTCCGCGGGACAGGCCAAGCGCCGGGGTGTGAGGGCCCCGGCGCTTCGACTCGAAGAAGCGGTGCGTCAGCGGCGGTGGGCCGTGACGTCCGCGTGCTTCTCGCGGAACTCCGAGTAGGGGCCGTTGAAGTCGAGCACCTCCTGGCCGGCCTGGAGCGACCAGATGCGCGTGGCCACCTCGGAGATGAGCTCCTGGTCGTGCGTCACGACGATGACGGTGCCCTCGTACTTCTGCAGGCCCTCGGCGAGCGCGGAGATGGACTCCAGGTCCAGGTGGTTGGTGGGCTCGTCGAGCACCAGGACGTTGTCCTGCATGATCATCAGCTTGGAGAGGAGCAGGCGCACCGTCTCACCACCGGAGAGGGTGTCCGTGTTCTTCATGCGCTCCTCACCGGAGAAGAGCATGCGACCCAGCACGCCGGAGATCTCCTCGTTGGTGAGCTTGTCGTGCAAGTCCCGCAGCCAGCCGAAGCAGGTGGTGCCCTTGCGCACGACGCCGTGGTGGTCCTGCGGCAGGTAGCCCACGGAGGCCTGGTGGCCCCAGCCGATCTTGCCCGTGTCCGGCTCCAGCTGGCCGGCGAGCATGCGCACCAGGGTGGACTTGCCCACGCCGTTGCGGCCGATGACGCAGACCTTCTCGCCCTTGCACACCAGCGCGTTGAAGGGCCGGATGACGGCCTGGCCGTCGAAGGACTTGCTGATGCCCTCCACCATGAGCGTCTGCTTGCCGCTGACGACCTTCTGGTCGAAGCGGATGAACGGGCGCGCGATGTTGGAGCGCTTCAGGTCATCGGTCTTGAGCTTCTCGATCTGCTTGATGCGGCTCTGCACCTGGGATGCGCGGGTGCCGGCGTGGAAGCGCGCGACGAAGTCCTGCAGCTGGGCGATCTTCTTCTTCTTCTCCGCCGTCTCGGACTCCACGCGCGTGCGCAGCTGGGCCTTCTGGCGGACCATGTCGTCGTAGCCACCCGTGTACTGGATGATGGCCTCGTAATCGATGTCCGCGATGTGCGTGCAGATGGAGTTGAGGAAGTGCCGGTCGTGGCTGATGGTGATGAGCACGCCCTCGTACTCGTGCAGGAAGTTCTCCAGCCAGCGGATGGAGTCGATGTCGAGGTTGTTCGTGGGCTCGTCGAGCAGCAGCCCCTCGGGCTTGCCGAACAGCGCCTGGGCGAGCAGCACGCGCAGCTTGAGGCCGCCCGTCAGCTGGCGCATCGGGCCCTCGTGGAACGACTCCTCGATGCCCAGGCCCGCCAGCAGCGTGGCCGCGTCGCTCTCGGCGGAGTAGCCATCCTCCTCCGCGATGACGCCCTCCAGCTCGCCCAGCCGGTTGCCGTCCTCCTCGGTGATGTCGGACTTGGCCAAGAGCAGGTTCTTCTCCGACATGGCGTCCCACAGGGGCTTGTTGCCCATGAGGACGACGTCGAGGACGCGGTTCTCCTCGTAGCGGAAGTGGTCCTGGCGCAGGATGCCCAGCTTGCGCGGGCGCACGACGTTGCCCATGTCCGCTTCCTCGTCTCCGGCGAGGATCTTCATGAACGTGGACTTGCCCGCCCCGTTGGGACCGGTCAGGCCGTAGCGACGGCCCGGGGAGAAGGTCACGTTGACCTCCTCGAACAGCTTCTTGGGCCCGTAGGCCTTGGAGACGTTGATGACGTTGAACATGGCGGCGGCGTTGTAGCGGAATTGACGCGCAGCGGCCAAGGAAGCGTGGAATCGCCTCCGGACCGTCTCGCGGTGACCTGAGCAAACGCCTGCCAGGTGACGAAAAATGCCCTGGAATGGCGGGGCCTTGGGGCCCTGTCCGGCCGGCAGGTGGGGGAACGGGCGACAGGGATGGACTGTCGGGCGGGATTGGCGGGTATAAGGCCCCGCCCATGGCCGTCCGCTTCGAGCTCGTCACCACCGACCCCACCGGCGCCCGCGCCGGCATCCTCCACACCCGGCGCGGCAGCTTCCGCACGCCCATGTTCATGCCGGTGGCCACCCACGCCGCCTTCCGGCACCTGGCCATGGAAGAGGTGAAGGAGACCGGGGCCAGCATCCTCCTGGCCAACACCTACCACCTGATGCTCCGGCCCGGCACGGAGGTCTTCAAGCGCTTCGGCGGCATCCATCCCTTCATGCAGTGGGATGGCGGCGTGCTGACGGACTCGGGCGGGTTCCAGATCTTCTCCCTGCCGGAGGACCGGCTCATCACGGAGAAGGGCGCGCACTTCCGCAGCTTCTACGACAACAGCCGGCAGCTGCTCAGCCCCGAGTCCAGCATCGCGATGCAGCAGTCCATCAACTCCGAAATCATGATGGTGCTGGACGTGTGCATCGACTCGCGCACGGACGAGGCGGGCACGCGCGAGGCGATGGAGCGCACCCACCGCTGGGCGGTGCGCAGCCTCGCGGCGAAGAACCAGGTGGACACCGGGCAGGCGCTGTTCGGCATCGTCCAGGGCGGCGTGTTCCCGCACCTGCGCGACGAGAGCGCGGCGTTCCTGACGCAGCTGCCGTTCGACGGGTTCGCCATCGGCGGGCTGGCGGTGGGCGAGACGAAGGCGGAGCGCGAGACGATGACGTTGCGCACCACCGCGTCGCTGCCCGCGGACAAGCCGCGCTACCTGATGGGCGTGGGCACGCCGACGGACCTCATCGAGGCGGTGCTGCGCGGCGTGGACATGTTCGACTGCATCATCCCCACGAAGATGGCGCAGCAGGGCTACGCGTACACGTTCCAGGGGCTGGTGCGCATCACCCGCACCGTGTACCGGCTGGCGGACGAGCCGCTGGACGCCGAGTGTGATTGCTACGTGTGCAAGCGCTACACGCGCGGGTACCTGCAGCACCTGATGCGCGGCAAGCACCACCTGGGCTCGCGCTTCCTGTCGGTGCACAACGTGCGGCATTACCAGAAGCTGATGGGCCGCATCCGCGAGGGCATCCTCTCCGGCACGTACGACCAGGTGGCGCGGGAGCTCAAGGCCGCCATCGCCACGCCGAAGGACCTGAAGGAAGAGGCGGCGGCGCGCGACGTGACGCTCAAGGAGGTCGGGTGAGCCAGGCGCAGGGCAATCCGCGCGACGGGGACTTCGAGCTGGTCACGCTGCGCAACGGCTCGCGCGCGGTGCGGCACCTGGGCCATGGCGAGGTGATGCACCCGTCGGTGGGGCCGTGGAAGGAAGCGCTGGGGCTCTACGTCGAGCAGCCGAGGCTGGCGGAGCGGTTGTCCCAGCCGGGGCCCACGCTGGTCATCCACGACGTGGGGCTGGGCGCGGCGACGAACGCGGTGGCGGCGCTGACGTGCGCGCGGGAGCTGGGCGCGGCGCGGAGGCGGGCGCTGGAGGTGGTGAGCTTCGAGGTGGACCTGGCGCCCCTGCGGCTGGCGCTGGCGGACGCGGCGGGCTTCCCGTTCCTGCAGCCGTTCCGCGCGGCCGTCGAGACGCTGATGCGGGACGGGGTGTGGGAGGAGGAGGGCCTTCGCTGGCGGCTGCACCTGGGGGACGCGGTGCCGTTCCTGGACGGGGCGCTGCCGGTGGCGGACCTGGTGTACTTCGATCCGTTCTCCCCCGCGTCGAACCCGGACATGTGGACGGAGGGCGTGCTCGCGCGGGTGCGTCGGCACTGCCGCGAGGACGGCGAGGGCGCGCTGTTGCTCACGTACAGCGCGGCGACGCCCACGCGGGTGACGCTGTTGCTCGCGGGGTTCTTCGTCGGTGCGGGCTCGTCCACGGGGACGAAGGGTGAGACGACGGTGGCCTCCACGCGGCGCGAGTCGCTGGTGGCGCCGCTGGGGCAGCGGTGGGTGGAGCGGTGGACGCGCTCCTCGTCGCGGGCGCCGCACGGTGGCAGCCTGACGCCCGAGGTCGAAGCGCGCGTGCTCGCACATCCGCAGTGGCGGTGAGCGGGCCCGCCTGGTTCCCAGGTGCGAGCGTGGCCCCTGGGACGAGGGTGCAATGGGTAGTGATGGACATTGGGGTTAGGTGTGGAGTCCCCGCGCTCAGGCCTGTCGCGGGCTGGGAGCTCCCCCATGTCTGCCATTCGCGCGCGGCTGATGTCGTTGTCCTCTCTTCTCGCGGTGCTCGTTTTCCACGCAGGGCCCGCGAGCGCTGAACCCGTCACCCTCAACTGCCCGGGCACCATGGCGGTGAACTACTCGCCCGGCATGACGAACACCCCGCGCTTCATGACCATCTCCGGGACGGGCACGTTCGGTCCGTGTACGGGATTGCCGCTCGGCATCCTCTCCGCGGACTATTCCGGCGTGGCGCAGGGGACGACGAGCTGTCTGACCAGCTCGACGACGGCGAACCTGACGTTGACGTGGAACGACGGCACCGTGAGCACGCTCTCCATGACGCAGACCCTCAACACCCGGCCGACGGGGCAGGTGGTGTCTGTCTATGCGGGCACGGTGACCTCGGGCCGCTTCCAGGGCGCCACCGCGACGGGGACGCTGACCCTCCTCCAGACGGACCTCCTGGGGTGCTTCACCGAGGAGGGGGTCACCGCCACGGCGGGTCCGGCCGTCATCACCCTCATCGGGCTGCTCTGAGGCTCCGGTGGGAGCCGGAACACGTCTGTCCTGGGAGGAAGCATGTCCTACGGTTCGAGGTGTCGTGGTGCGTGGGGAAGTCTGTCGCTGCTGTGGGTCGTCGTCGCGCTGGGCTGGGCCTCGCCTTCGCGCGCCGAGGCGGTGCTGTTGACCTGTCCCGGTACGCTCCAGGCGCGGTACTCGCCGGGCATGACCAACACTCCGCAAACCATCGCGACGAGTGTGAGCGGGACGTTCGGCCCCTGTGTGGGTACGCCGCTGACGCTCCTGTCCGCGTCGCTGGAAGGAGGCGGGACGGGGCAGCTGAGCTGCCTCGCCGGGTCGACGCAGTCCATGTCGACGCTCACGTGGAATGACGGCACCACCAGCACCGTCAGCGTGAGCATCCTCGTCTCCGCCCGGCCGCTCGGCGAGGTGGTGGTGACGTACTCCGGCACCGTGTCGAGCGGGCGGTTCGCGGGGGCCGATGTGCTCATGGTGCTCGTCCTGGCCCAGACGCAGGTCACCGGGTGCTTCACGGACGAGGGCGTCACCGCCACGGCGGGGCCCGTGGTCCTCACCCTCACCGGCTCCTGACGCCTGGCTCAGTGGGGCGGATGTGACGTGGGGTCCGCTCCCGGAGGTCGCCGGAGGGGAGGCTGCTCTCGCGGGGGCACCTCTTCCGAGGAGGAACGGGCCGCCCGCGCGAGTGCGTCCTGTCGCTGCTCGTCGCGAATCTCCCGGCCGAGGAAGTAATTGAGGGCGGTCCGGATGGCGGCCACCGCGGCGACCTGGCCGATCTGCTCCCACGTGGGCGCGACGGCCGTGCGCAGCAGGTCCGCGCCGAGCTGGAACTCCAGCCCCAGCGCGAGGAACCGGCCGAGGGTGAGGCGGATTCGGGTGAAGGAATCGGTCCGCTCCTTCTGGACCGCCGCCAGGATGAAGCGCACGAAGCCGATGGCGGCGCCGGTGAAGATGACGAGCGCGGCGGCGACCTCCACCAGTCGCACCAGCAGCGTCACCACGCCGTGCAGCCAGGCTTCGTTGATGAGCTCGTCCATGGACCCGGGGCTCCTCCGCTTCGGAAGATGGACATCGCCAGCGGGCGCTGGTCCTTTTTCTCCGGATGCGCGGACGGGCGCGCGAGGGGTCGCCGCCTGCCTGCATCTCGTGGACACCCTGGGGAGCTGTCGTCGAGGCAGACAACCGGGGCTGTTCGGGATATCCGGGAGGGGCGATGAGCGAGGCCCTTCAACTGGATGACTGGGGCGGCACCGGCCCCGTGCTGCACCTGGCGCACGCCAACGGATTTCCCCCAGGCACCTATCGCCAGCTCATCGAGCGGCTGAAGCCTCGCTTCCACGTCGTGATGGTGCGCTCGCGGTGCCTCGTCCCCGGCTCGGATCCGCTGTCGATGCGGGACTGGAACGACATGGCGGATGACCTCATCGGCGCGCTCCGCGCCGCGAAGCTGGAGGGCATCGTCGGGGTGGGGCACAGCATGGGCGGCGTGGCGACGCTGCTCGCCTCCGTGAAGGACCCGAGCCTCTTCCGCGCCGTCGTCACCCTGGACCCGGTGCTGTTCTCCGGGATGCGCAAGCTGGTGCTGGACGTGCTGACGCTGCTCGGACAGCGAAGCCGTGTGCCTCCCGCGAGCCTGGCGCGCCGCCGTCGCGCGCACTGGCCCACGCGTGAGCTGGCCTACACCGTCTATCGCAAGAAGCCGCTGTTCGCGGCCTTCGACGAGGCGTGCTTCCAGGACTATGTGACGTATGGGCTCACGGAGGCTCCCGAGGGTGGTTTCCAGCTGACCATCCCGCGGGAGTGGGAGGCCCGCGTCTTCGAGACGACGCCGAAGGGGATGTGGCGGTCGCTGCGCTCCATCTCCGTGCCCACGCTCATCGTTCGAGGGGCACGCACGCGCACGTTGGCCACCTCGGCCTTCGCCAAGGCCCGGCGGGTCATCCCGGGTGTCCGCCTGGAGGAGGCTCCCGGCGGGCACCTGTTCCCGTTGGAGGACCCGGCGGACTGTGCCCGGCGCATCCTCGCGTTCCTGGACTCACTCGAGGCTCCTGGCGAGCCGCTGCGTCAGGCGCGCTAAGGGGCAGTTAGGCGATTGAAGCTGTCGGAGCCTGTGTCGTGTTCATGCCCCTTCAGCCTGGACTTCAATTCCAGTGAATTGTGGTGGGTAGGCAGCCCCGACAGATTTCTCCTCGGGGCTATTGAGGACCTAAACCCAATGCCGTTCACTTTAGGGACGGACGCGACGTAGGGGGCCGAGGGAGCGTGCTCGACGGACCGGGCGAGGGCGTTTCCGTGGGTAGCTGCTCATCTTGATTTTCACCGCACGCGGATACTGTCTTT
>NZ_SRLW01000419.1:0-6828 GCF_006518215.1 Myxococcus sp. AB025B | reverse complement strand
GCGAAGCTGTACGTGAAGGGCGTGGAGGTGGACTGGGCGGGGGTGGACAAGGGGTATGCGCGCCGAAGGGTGGCGCTGCCGACGTATCCCTTCCAGCGTGAGCGCTACTGGGTCGACTCGCTCATCCCCAACACCGATGTGCTGGTGACCTTCTACCGGACCATCGTCCAGCTGGCGGAGGTCAACACGGCGGTGCAGTTCCCCTCGTTGCGCTTCGCGACGCTGCGCGAGCCCGTGCCCGGCTTCTCGTGGATCGCCATGTACCGGCCGGAGGCCGACCCCTCGAAGGAGGCGGTCTACAAGCAGTTCTACGACCTGGCCCTCCAGTCGAACCTCGAGATGGCGAGGACGCTCTACCGGGGGCTCGACTTCTCGTCCTTCACCCGCGTGCTCGACATCGGGTGTGGCCACGCCGCGGACCTCATCGACCTGGGCAAGGCGCATCCCCACCTGGAGCTGCATGGCTGCAACATCTCGCCCGACCAGATTGAAGCGGGGCGGCAGCGCATCCGCGGGCTCGGGCTGGATGGGCGCATCAAGCTCCACTACCAGGACAGCTCGCGCGACGCCTTCCCGTCCACGTACGACCTGGTCATCGCGTTCCAGGTCATCCACCACATCCGGAACAAGGCGGACCTCTTCGCGAACATCAGCCGGAGCCTGCGCAACGGCGGCTACCTGGTGATGGCGGAGACGCTGTCCAACATGGCGAGCGCCATCGAGCACCCGGAGTCCACCACCCTCTTCGTGCCCCAGTCCGAATGGGCGGAGCTGCTCGCCCGCAACCACCTGCGCATCGTCGAGGCGGTCGAGTCCAGCCAGGAGATCGCCAACTTCCTCCACGACCCGGACTTCGAGCAGAACTTCACGCGGGTGACCCGCGACCTGGACGAGGTGACGCAGAAGCACCTGCACGGCATCCACATGCTGGGGGAGCTGCTCAAGCGTCGGCTGGCCGCCTACCTCCTGTTCACGGTGACCAAGGACGAGTCGATGGACGTGGACACGATTCGTCGCATCAACCTCGAGCGGCTGGGCGCGCGTGTCTCCTACGACGCCGCCTACAGCGCCGTGACGAAGGGGCCGTACGCGCTGCCGCCTCCGCCCGGGGCGCAGGCGCTCCAGGACGCCGCCTCCGCCGCGAGCACCTTCTCGAAGACGCTGCTCTCCACCGAGCCCGGCCAGCGAGGCCCGCTGCTCGACAGCTATCTGCGGGAGCAGGTGGCCAACTTGTTGAAGATGCCGGTGGTCCGGCTGGACGCGGAGCAGCCCCTGAGCACCCTGGGCCTGGACTCGCTGTTGTCGCTCGAGCTGAAGCACAAGATCCACGCGGAGACGGGCGTGAGCCTGCAGCTCGATGAGCTGCTGCAGGGCGCGAGCATCGCGCACCTGTCGCAGCGCCTCGCCGAGCAGCTCGACGGGAGCGGCGCGGGCCGGACGGCCCCGAGTCAGGACTGGGAGGAAGGCGAGCTGTGATGACCGACGAACTCATCGCCGAACTGTCCCGGCAGGGCGTCACGCTCTGGGTGGAGGGGGAGCGGCTGAAGTACCGGGCCCCCAAGGGCGCGCTGTCGCCGGAGCACCTGGCGAAGCTGTCCACGAACAAGGCCACGCTGGTGGAGCACCTGCGCCGGCTCGCGGCCGACGGTGAGTCCGTCCATCCGCTCTCCCACGGACAGCAGGCGCTCTGGTTCGTCTCCCAGGTGGCACCCGACAGCGCCGCCTACAACACGGCGCTGTCGATTCGCATCGTCTCCGAGCTGGACGTCGCCGCGCTGCGACGCGCCTGTCAGCGGCTCGTGGACCGACACGGCGCGCTGCGGACGACCTTCACCACGCACCAGGGACAGCCCGTCCAGCGGGTGCGTGAGCAGGCCGAGGTCCCGTTCGAGCAGGTCCCCGTCCCGGAGCTCGACCTCGAGTCCCTGCGGGCGCGGGTGACGCAGGCGTACGAGGCGCCGTTCGACCTGGAGCGGGGCCCGCTGATGCGCGTGCGGCTGTTCACGCGGGGCCCGCGCGACCACGTGCTGCTCATCGCCATCCACCACATCGTCTACGACGGATGGTCGCTGCTGGTGCTGGGGGAGGAATTGCTGCGGCACCTCTACGCCGCGGAGAAGGCGGGCGCTCCCGCGCCGCTGCCCGCGCCGCAGGCGACCTACGTGGACTACGTCCGCTGGCAGGCCGAGATGCTCGCGGGCGCCACGGGGCAGCGGCTCTGGGAGTACTGGTCCCGGCAGCTGGGCGGCGCGCTGCCGGCGCTGGACCTGCCCATCGCGCGTCCCCGGCCGCAGGTGCAGGGCTACGCGGGCGCGTCGGTCCCCGTGTCGTTGAAGGGGACGCTGCCCCGGAGACTGAGGGCGCTCTGCGAGCAGGAGGGCGTCACGCTGTACACGCTGCTCCTGGGCGCCTTCATGGGCCTGCTGCACCGCTATTCGGGGCAGGAGGACCTGCTCGTCGGAACGCCCACGCTGGGGAGGACGCAGCCCCAGTTCGCGAAGGTCGTGGGCAACTTCATGAACATGATGGTCCTGCGGGGAAATCTCTCCGGGGACCCTTCGTTCCGGGCCCTGCTCGGGCAGCTGCGGCAGACGGTCGTCGGCGCGCTCGCGCACCAGGACTTCCCCTTCCACCTGCTCGTGGAGAAGCTCAACCCGGAGCGCGACTCCGGCCGCTCACCCATCTTCCAGGTGGCGTTCATGCTCCAGCCCACGCCCCGGGAGGACATCTACCAGGGGGACGAGGCCCACCCGGCTCTGCCCGGAGGGCTGGTGCTGCGCCCCTTCGACATCCCGCAGCAGGAGGGCCAGTTCGACCTCTCGCTGGAGCTGACGGAGACGGACGCGTCGTTGGGCGGCGTGCTGAAGTACCGCACGGACCTGTTCGACGCGGCGAGCATCCACCGGATGGTGGGGCACCTGGAGACGCTGCTGGAGGGGCTCGTCGAGGACCCCGAGCGGCGCTTGTCGGAGCTGCCCCTGCTCACCCCCGAGGAGCGCCGCCAGGTGCTCGACACCTGGAACGACACCCGCTCCGCGCGGACCCCCGCGTCGTGCCTCCACGAGCTGTTCGAGGCCCGAGTGCGCGCGTCCCCGGAGTCCATCGCCCTGGTCGCCGGCGCCGAGCGGCTGAGCTACCGCGAGCTGGACGCGCGCGCCAATCGACTGGCGCACCGACTGCGGGCGCTCGGCATCGGCCCCGAGGCGCGGGTGGGCCTCTGTGTCCCCCGGAGCGCCGACATGGTGGTGGGCATGCTCGGCATCCTGAAGGCCGGCGGCGCCTACGTGCCGATGGACCCGACCTATCCCGCCGACAGGCTCGCGTACATGCTCGGCGACTCCCAGGCGAAGGTCGTCCTGGTCGACGCGGGCCACGCGACGCGGCTGCCGGAGACGGGCGCGAAGGTGGTGCCGTTGCAGGCCGGCGGCGACGAGGTCGTGGAGTCTCCGAGGAGCGGAGTCGGCGCGGAGAACGTCGCGTACACGCTCTACACCTCGGGCTCCACGGGGCGCCCCAAGGGCTGCATGGTCTGTCACCGCAACGTCGCGCGCTTCTTCGACGCGATGGACGACGCCATGGGCGCTCACGAGCGCGGCGTGTGGCTCGCCACGACGAGCATGTCGTTCGACATCTCCGTGCTGGAGCTCCTGTACTCGCTCACCCGGGGGTTCCAGGTGGTCCTCCGCGGCGAGCAGGGGGTGTCGAGCGGGCCCGGCGTGTCCAGCAGGCCGCTCGAGTTCAGCCTCTTCTATTTCGCCAGCGACGAGCGCGAGCACACGAAGGCCAAGTACCGGCTGCTCCTGGAGGGCGCGCGGTTCGCGGACACGCACGGCTTCAAGGCGGTCTGGACGCCCGAGCGGCACTTCCACGCCTTCGGCGGGCTCTACCCGAATCCCTCCGTCGTCAGCGCGGCGCTCGCGGCGACCACCCGGAACATCCGGCTGCGCGCGGGCAGCATCGTGCTCCCGCTGCACAGCCCCATCCGGGTCGCGGAGGAGTGGTCCATCGTGGACAACCTCTCCGACGGACGCGTGGACCTCTCGTTCGCCTCGGGGTGGCACCCCAATGACTTCGTGCTCGCGCCCGAGCGCTTCGCCGATGCGCGGACCTCCTTCTTCGAGCAGATCTCCACCGTCAGGAGGCTCTGGAGGGGCGAGGCGGTGTCGTTCCGGAACGGACAGGGGCAGGACGTCCCGGTCCAGTCCCTCCCCCGGCCGGTCCAGCCGGACGTCCAGGTCTGGGTGACGGCGGCGGGCAACCCGGAGACGTTCCGCGCGGCGGGCGCGGCGGGCGCGCATGTGCTCACGCACCTGCTGGGGCAGAACCTCACGGAGCTGGCGAAGAAGGTCCGAATCTATCGGGAGGCCTGGGCGGCCGCGGGCCACGGACCGGGGCCGGGCCACGTCACGCTCATGCTGCACACGTTCATGGGCGAGGACGTCGACGACATCCGCCAGAAGGTGAACGCGCCGCTGCGCCAGTACCTGAAGAGCTCCATCGGGCTGCTGCGCTCGGTCATCGGGCCCCTGCCACATGGGGGCGAGCTGGAGGCGCTCTCGGAGGCGGACGTCGACCAGCTGCTCGCGAAGGCCATCGACCGGTACTTCAACCAGCTGGGCCTGTTCGGGAACGTGGAGAGCTGTCTGCCGTTGATCGACAGGCTGCGCGAGCTGGGCGTGGACGAGGTCGCGTGTCTCATCGACTTCGGGATGGACGTCGACGCGACGCTGGCGGGGCTCGAGACGTTGAACGCCCTGAAGGAGCGTTGCACGCGGCCCCCATCCGCGCCCGAGGACATCCCCTCGCTCATCGCCGCGCACGGCGTCACCCACTTCCAGTGCACGCCGTCGATGTTGCGGATGTTGCTGCTGGAGCCAGGGGGCGCGGAGGCGCTGCGTCCGCTCCGCAAGCTCCTGGTGGGCGGCGAGGCCTTCCCCGCGGCCCTGGCGCGCCAGGTGCTCCCGAGGGTGGAGGGCGAGGTGTTCAACATGTACGGGCCGACCGAGACGACCATCTGGTCCTCGTTCGAGCGGGTGGAGGACGCGTCCCGGGTCACCCTCGGTGGGCCCATCGCGGACACGCGGATGTACGTGCTGGACGCGCGGCTCGCGCCCGTGCCGGTGGGCATGCCCGGAGAGCTGTTCATCGGAGGCGAAGGGGTGGCGCGGGGCTATCTCCACCGCCCCGAGCTGACGGCGGAGCGCTTCCTCCCGGACCCCTTCGCGGGGGAGCCCGGCCTGCGCATGTACCGGACAGGCGACAGGGTTCGTCGTCTGCCCGAGGGGCGCCTCGAGTTCCTGGGCCGCGAGGACCACCAGGTGAAGGTCCGGGGCGTACGCATCGAGCCGGGGGAAATCGAGGCGGAGCTGCGTCAGCACCCGGAGGTCCGTCAAGCGGTGGTGGTGGCGAGGGCCGACGCCTCGGGCGAGGTGGCGCTCACGGCCTATGTCGTGGCCGCGACGACCGTCACCCCCTCGGCGCTGTCGCGCTTGCTGAGGGACAGGCTGCCGCCGGCGATGATTCCCTCCCACTTCGTCCGGCTGGACGCGCTGCCGTTGACGCCGAACCAGAAGCTGGATGTCCGCGCCCTGCCGGTGCCCGAGGCTCCGGCGCCGGAGCTGTCGGCCGCGTACGTCGCGCCCAGGGACGCGCTGGAACTGGAGCTGGTGGCGCTCTGGGAGGAGCTGTTCGATTTGCGCCCCATCGGCGTCACCAGCAGCTTCTTCCAGCTGGGCGGCCACTCGCTGCTGGCGGTCCGGTTGATGTCCCGGCTGCGCGCCCGCTGGGGGCGTCAGCTCCCCGTCTCCCTCCTGTTCCAGGCGGACACCATCCGTCAGCTCGCGGCCCTGCTCGTCCAGCAGGAGGGCGGTGCTCGCGCGCGTGAGCCGCTGGTGCGCATCCAGGAGACGGGCGACAAGCCGCCCCTGTTCTTCGTGCACCCGACGGGCGGCGACGTGCTGTGCTACGCGCCGCTGGCGAGGCAGCTCGGGCCCCGGCAGCCCTTCTATGCGCTGCAGGCGCTGCCGGACCAGGACGCGGGCTCCATCGAGGAGATGGCGGCGCGGTACCTGGAGGAGGTGCGCCGCGTCCGTCCGAGCGGGCCGTACCGCCTGGGGGGCTGGTCCACGGGCGGCATCGTCGCGCAGGCGATGGCGCGGCAGTTGGAGGCGCGGTCCGAGCAGGTGGAGCTGCTCCTGTTGTTGGAGACCTGGTCTCCGGAGCTCTACCAGCGGGCGGAGGAGCCCGGCGCGCTCATGGCGTGGTTCGCCACGGACCTGCTGGGGGGCGCGGAGGCGGCGAAGCTCGACGCGGTGAAGCTCCAGGCGCTCGATGAGGCGGGGCGCCTGGGCTACCTGGTCGAGCACGCCAAGGCCCTGGGCGCGCTGCCGGGGGTGGAGCTGCCGGAGATGGAGCAGCGCTTCCGGGTCTTCTCCCGCAACGCGCGGGCCCTGTCCCGCTACCGGGCGGAGCCCTATCGCGGCAAGGTGCTCTTCCTCCAGGCGCAGCAGCTGGCCGCGCCTTCGTCGGACACGCTGCCCGCGCCGGTGGAGAGCTGGGGGGAGCGGTTGCTCCAGGCCCAGCTGCATCAGGTGCCGGGCAATCACTACACGATGCTGCAGGCGCCGCATGTCCGCGAGGTCGCGGACCGGATGACCTGCTTCCTGGATGCGCTCACGGTGGCCGCCGGGCCACGTTGAAGGAGCCTTGGGTCATGGGAATTCATGTCGCGCGGTTCAGGATGGGAGGCGAGGTCCGGTGGGGATGGGTGCGGCGGGAGCAGGTCATCCCCATCCCGGGGCGGTACGAGTCCCTGGCAGACCACGTTGC
>NZ_SRLW01000418.1:0-6838 GCF_006518215.1 Myxococcus sp. AB025B | reverse complement strand
GGCGTCGGTGCAGCGGGAGGGGTTCGACCTGAAGGAGGACTCGGTGCGGATCACCGGCGGCAGCCTCCTGCGGGTCTCGGTGGGGCCCCGGGCGCGGGCCTTCCTGGGGCCGGTGCGCGCGGAGCTGGGGGCGGGCTACGGGTACGCGCAGCTGCCCGTCTTCGGCACCTCGGACGAGCCGGTGCTGGCGCGGGGTGTGCGGCACGCGGCCCTGGTGAGCGCGAGCGTGCGGGTGCCGCTCTTCACCCGGCTGGCGGTGGAGGCGCGGGGCGAGGTGCCGGTGTCGCTGTCGGTCAAGGACGCGGCGGGCGCGAAGGCGGAGGCCAAGGGCTTCGCGGCCGGCGGCGCGCTGTTGTTCCCGCTGACGGGCGGGGGGAGCTGGTCCGGGACGGTGCTCCTGGACTTCCAGCACGTGCAGGACACGGTGACGCTCGCGGATGGCTCGCGCTCCGAACAGCGGATGCGCCGGGTGGGCGCGGCGCTGGAGCTGGCGTGGAACGACGCGCCCGGCGCTCCGCCAGCGCCACCGCCGCCACCTCCTCGGGTGCCGATGGGCACGCTGGTGCTCCAGTTGCTGGACGCGGAGTCGGGCGCGCCGCTTCCGGCCGCGAAGGTGGTGCTGGTCGCCAATGGCGTGGAGGGGGCGGCTCGCGAGGCGGATGCCCAGGGCAACGTGGAGGGCGTGGAGCTGCCTCCAGGAGATGTCGTGGCGCGGGTGAGCGCGGAGGGCTACGCGCCGGCCGAGGGCCGCGTCACGTTGGAGGATGGTGGCCGCGTGGCGCTGGCGGTGCGCGCGCGCAAGCTGCCGCCGCCCACGGGAAGCCTCAAGATTTCGGTGGTGAGCGCGGGCAATGGCGTGCCGCTGCCCGGAGTGCGGCTGATGGTGGGCGGCGTGGAGGCGCGCACGGACCTGCGCGGTGAGGTCCACGTGAAGGAGCTGCCGCCGGGCCCCGTGGCCGTGGTGGCGACGTCCCCGGGTTACCGCGCGGCGGAGGAGGCGGCCATCATCGTCGCGGGGCAGGAGACGGTGCTCTCGGTGCCGCTCGCCTCCGAGCGCAAGGGCGAGCCCGCGACGCTCACCGGCCAGGTGCGCAACGCACGCGGTGGCAAGCCCATCGCCGCCACGCTCCTGATTCCGCAGGCGAAGGTGAAGGCGCGCACGGACGCGAAGGGGGCGTTCACCTTCAAGGTCCGCGGTGGCACCTACCGCATCACCATCTCCGCGCGCGGGTTCTTCACGCAGTCGAAGCTCGTCACCTTGAAGGACGGCGAGCAGGCCATCTTCAACGTCGATCTCTTCCCGAGGCAGAAACGGTGAGCAACACGCGTCCCTGGCTCCTGGCCCTCCTGCTCGTCGTGTCGGGTTGCGACGACGAGGCGGCCACTCCAGCCCCTCCTCCCGTCGAGTCCGCCGCGGCCCCCGACTCGGGCCCCGCCGTGGAGCTGGCCCGACTGGAGGGCCTGTCCGGCGACGTGCAGGTGGAGCGCGGCGGCAAGAAGGTCCCCGCGCAGGCGGGCCCGCTGTATTCGGGCGACGCGGTGGAGACGGGGTCGTCGGGCGCGGCGACCCTGAGCTTCCCGGACGGGCGCTCGGTGGAGGTGGGCGCGGACGCGCGCGTCGGCGTGGGGCAGGACGCAGGCGGCGTGGTGCTGACGGTGGAGCGCGGCATCGTGCTGTCGCGCGTGCCCGCGAAGCCCGCGGGGGCTCCGGCCGGGAAGAAGGTGTCGCTCACGCTGCTGACGCCCTTCGGCCTCACGCGCGTGGGCTCCGAGCCCAGCGAGGTCTCCGTCCAGGTGACGAAGGACGCCGGCCGCGTGGAGGTGAAGCTGGGCGCCATCGAGTTCGTCGCGAAGGACGGCAAGCAACTGCGCGCCTCCGAAGGCGACTCGGTGGAGGTGTCCGCGGGCCGGGCGGAGCTGCGGCTCAAGGGGTCGCGGCGGGTGGAGCTGGAGCCCATCGACGTGACGGTGCGGGTGGGCTCGGGCCGCGCGGAGCTGCGCGGGAAGGACGCGAAGCGCTGGAGGTCGGTGCGCGCGGACGGCGAGGTGCTCGCGCCCGGTGACGGCGTGCGCACGCGCGCGGGCGGCTCGGTGGACCTGACGCTGAAGAACTCGTCCTCGCAGCTCACCCTGGGCCCCTCGGCGGAGATGGTGCTGGAGGGCGCGGGGCAGGGCGGCACGAGCGATGAGGCGCGGCTGGACCTGCGTCAGGGACGGCTGGGACTCCAGCTCGCGCAGGGCCGCGAGAGCCGCGTGGTGCTGCCGGGGCTTACCTTGGAGGGGGACGGCGCCTCGCGGCTGGCGGTGCGGCGCACGGGGTCGGGCTATCTGGTGGACGCGCAGACGGGGCGGGTGACGCTGGTGCGCGGCGAGACGCGACAGCCGCTGCGGGCGGGAGAGCGGGCTGTCGTCTCGGGTGAGACGGGCGAGGCGCGCATCGAGTCGCTCGGCCCCGCGCCCCTGCTGCTCGGCGCGGGAGACGGCGCGGAGGTGTACCACCAGGACATGCCCGAGGTGGCCTTCGGCTGGGAGAAGGAGGGCGAGGTGACGGTGGAGGTGGCGACGGACGCGGAGTTCACCAGGCCCCTGCTGACGGGCACGGTGTTCCAGCCCTTCGTCAACGTGCCGGCGCCCGCACGCGGGACGCTCTTCTGGCGGGTGAAGGGCAAGGACGGTCAGGAGGTGGCGAAGGGCAGCGCGGTGTTCGCGCCGGAGCGGCTCGGTCGGGATTTGGACCGGGTGCGCAACGTGGTGCCGGAGGGACTGGAGAAGACGACCATCTTCTACCAGGACAAACCGCCGGCCGTGACGTTCACCTATTCGGAGGAGGCTTTGGCGGCGCGCTACCGGGTGGCGGTGTACCGGGCGGGTGCGTTGGACAAGCCCGTGGCGGAGCGCACGGTGACGGAGGCTCGCGCGGCGCTGGACGCGGGCGCGCTGAGCGAGGGCAGCTACCTGTGGTCCGTCACGCCGTTGTCCGAGTCGGGTGAGCAGTTGAAGGGGGGCCGGATGAACAAGCTGGAGCTGGTGTACGACAACTCGGTGCCGATGCTGCTCGTGTCGCAGCCGCGCCAGGGACAACGCTCCGCGGCGAAGGTGAGGGCCACGGGCGTGGCGCCGGTGAACGCGCGCGTGTCCATCAATGGACGTCCGGCCAGCCTGGACGGCAAGCATCGGTTCGATACGTGGGTGGAGCCGGTGGGCTCGCCCCCGCTGCTGGTGTTTAGAATGACGCGACCGGGTGCTCCGGATGTCCACACGGTGCGCACCCTGAAAGAGCGAGGGCCCTGAGGATGTCCCCCCCCCAGACGACACAGCCCGGCTCCGGCACCGAGGAGGCTCCTCCGCCGCTGCTTCGCCCGTACGGCCCCTATGTCCTCGTGCGCAAGCTGGCCGAGGGCGGCATGGCGGAGATCTTCCTCGCCAAGCTGCTCGGCGCCGACGGCTTCGAGCGCAACGTGGTCATCAAGCGGATGCTGCCGCACCTGTCGAACATCCCCGACTTCGTGGAGATGTTCCGGGACGAGGCGCGGCTGGCCGCGAAGCTGTCGCACCCCAACATCGTGCAGATACAGGAGCTCGGCTTCACCGAGGGCTGCTACTACATCTGCATGGAGTACCTCGCGGGCGAGGACTTCTCCACGACGCTGCGGCTGGCGGGACGGCGACGCGCGTACCTGCCGTTCCCCATCGTGCTGCGCGTGCTCATCGACTCGGCGCGCGGGCTGCACTACGCCCACGAGTTCTGCAATGAGCTGGGGCAGCCGCTCAACGTGGTGCACCGCGACATCTCCCCGTCGAACCTGTACCTGACGTACCAGGGGCAGGTGAAGGTGCTGGACTTCGGCATCGCGAAGGCCGAGTCGAGGCTCGCCAACACGCGCACCGGCGTCGTGAAGGGCAAGTACATGTACATGGCGCCGGAGCAGGCCAAGGGGCAGGGGGTGGACCGGCGCGCGGACATCTTCGCGCTCGGCGTCAGCCTGTACGAGGCGCTCACGCACGTGCGGCCCTTCTCGCGGGAGAACGACCTGGCGGTCCTCAACGCGCTCCTGCACGGCGAGTTCAAGCGTCCGCGCGAGCTGCGGCCGGACCTTCCCGCGGAGCTGGAGGCCATCGTCCTCAAGGCGATGGCGCCGCTGCCGCAGGACCGCTACGCCACGGCGGAGGCCTTCGCCGAGGACCTGGAGGCGTTCCTCGGCGAGCACCTGAGCGCCGCGGGCACGCCGCAGCTCGGCGCGTTCCTGCGCAGCCACTTCGGTGAGGACCGCTTCACCGAGCGCACCCGCATCCCCACGCTGTCCTCGCTCTCCGCCGCGCTGGGCGCGGTGACGCAGGCGACGGGCGTGGCGGAGATGGGGACGGACGTGGTGGGGGGGCCTTCCTCCGCGACGGGCGGCACCGACGTGGCCACGGCGCGCGGTTGGAGCGCGCGCTCGCCGGCGTCGTCCTCGGGGTTGGTGCCGGCGGCGACGAAGACTCCGGCCACCGAGTCGGCGCCGATGCCCGTCGCCGCGCCCCGTGCGCGCGGCTGGCGTCCGCTCGTCGTGGGGCTCGCGGGTGGGCTGTTGCTCGCGGGCGTGGGCATCGTGGGCTACGCGCGGCTCGTCGCTCCCGTGTCGGCGGGCGTCGTGGCTCCTCCCATCGCCGCTGTCGCAACCCCGCCGGTGGAGGCACCGGTCGCTGCTCCCTCGACGGAAGGGGTCGCCGAGCCCGCGCCGCAGGCCGTGGCGCCCGTGTCGCCGCCACCTGTCGGGACGCAGCCTCCCGAGGGTGTGGCGGCGCAGGGGACTGGAGGTGAGGCGGGCGCGGTGGGGAGCGCGTTGTCACCACCGCCGCCCGTGGAGGAGGTGGCGGAGGGCAAGTCGGTGAAGAGCACGGCGAAGAAGAAGGTGTCGCTCACCGTGGATGACATCTCCCGCGTCGTGGCGAAGGGGCGCTCGCGCATCACCACGTGCTTCGAGAAGAACCGCGCGGACCTGCCGGCGAGCGAGGGCCAGGTGCAGGTGGAGTTCTCCATCGCCTCGACGGGCAAGGTGCGGGCGGGCGTGAGCGGGGCGCTCGCGCAGACGGGCGTGGGCCGCTGTCTCCAGGCGCAGGCGGAGCGACTGCGCTTCCCGGCGCACCTCGACGAGGAGGTGAACGTGGTGGTGCCGTTCTCCTGGCGACTGACGCGGTAGGCGGCAGCACGGCGCCGGGAGCTTCCGGCGCCGGCTCGTACGACTAGAGGTCGCGGCGGGCGGACAGCGCCTTCGCCAGCGTGGCCTGGTCGGCGTACTCGAGGTCTCCGCCCATGGGCAGGCCCTGGGCGATGCGGGTGAGGCGCAGGCCCATGGGCTTGAGCAGGCGCGTCAGGTAGAGCGCGGTGGCCTCGCCCTCGACGTCCGGATTGGTGGCGAGGATGAGCTCCTCCACCTGGCTGTCGGTGAGGCGCTCCAACAGCTCCTTGATGCGGAGCTGGTCCGGGCCCACGCCCTCGAGCGGGGACAGCACGCCGTGCAGCACGTGGTAGCGGCCCTTGAACTCGCGGGTGCGCTCGAGCGCCATCAGGTCCGCGAAGGTCTCCACGACGCACAGCACCCGCTCGTCACGACGGTGGTCCCTGCAGAAGCCGCAGGTCTCCGTGTCCGTGAGGGAGAAGCAGCGCACGCACAGGTGCACCTTCTCCTTCACCTCGCGGATGGCCTGCGACAGCTCGGAGGCGTATTCGCCCGGAGAGCGCAGGATGTGGAACGCGAGGCGCTGGGCGGTCTTCTCCCCGATGCCTGGCAGCTTCGCGAGCTGGGCGACGAGGCGGTTCAGCGGATCGGGAGTCATCCGGTATCAGGTAACGCCGGGGATCTTGATGCCGCCGGAGATTTTCGCGAGCTCGCGCTGCATGTGCTGACGGCTGCTCGCCAGGGCGGCGTTCACCGCGGCGGTGATGAGGTCCTCGAGCATCGACGTGTCGTTCGGGTCGATGGCTTCCTTGTCGATCTTGATGCTGCGGATCTCCTGGATGCCGTTGGCCACGACGGTGACGCGGCCCTCGCCGGCCTTGGCCTCGACGGTCTCCTCGGCCAGCTGCTGCTTGCGCTCTTCAATCTTCTCCGTCAGCTTGTTCGCCTGCCGGATGAAGTAGTTCAGGTCGACGCCGGGCATGTGCTTCCTCGGTACGGGCGTGGAGTGTGGCGCGCACCCTAGCGTCGCGCGCGTCCATTGTCAGGCGCTGTCGTCAGGGGCTTCGACAGGAGCGTCGGCGACCGAGGCGGCGGAGGGGCGCTCGGGCTCGTAGATCTGGATGTGCTCGATTTCTCCACCCAGGACCAGGAGCACGGAGCGGACCGAGGCGTGGTTGCGCACCTTGCTCTCGGTGTTCTTCTCGTGGGTGGCGCGGCTCTGCGCGTCGCGCTCGGCGAGGCTGGGCGCGGCCCGGGAGTCGTCCGCGGACACGTCCTGGAAGGACAGCTTCACGGGCCGGCCGAAGTGTTCGGCCAGGAGCTTGTCGATGGTGGCCTTGCCCGCGGCGGCGGACACCGACATGCGGTGCAGGCCCGCGGAGGGGAGGAAGCCGAGGATGATCTCCCCGGCCTTCATCGACATGAGCCGGCCGTTCGCGAGGGCGGTGCCGTGGCGCAGGGAGCCCGCCTTCACGGTCTCCACCGCGGCGCGCCAACGCTCGATGAGCGGCAGGTTGGGGTTGTCGCGCCCGCGTGCCACGGGGGCGGGCGCGGCGGCCATGGGAGGCGGCTCGGGCTCGGGCGCGGCGGCGGGGGCTTCGGGCTCAGGGATGCATTCGCCGGAGGCGCAGCCGCCCGGAGAGGCCTCTTCTGGATAGAAGCGGGACTCCTCGTCGCTG